>CATWKM010000011.1:0-46269 GCA_958351385.1 uncultured Collinsella sp.
CGCTCGATGCACACATATCTACAACCGCGTAGGTTTCGCCCCTCAAGCGTCGCAGCCTACGATCGGCCCCGTAAAAACTCAAGGGACACCAACGCGATATCATCGTCCAGCGCCGACTCGGTAAAGCGGTCAAGCTCGCTCAAGACCTTACCGCAGATTCCCGATACGCCCTCACCCGAAACAGAGAGCAAAAGATCGCGAAGGCGTTGCTCGCCAAAGAAAGCACCAGAGCGATCGCGCGCTTCGATCGTTCCGTCGGTATACATAAAGAGCATGTCACCAGGAGCGAACGTAAAGACGCCCGTCTCGTACACCATACTCTCAAAGGCACCGATCACGCCCGATTGACACCCAAGGAGCTCCACTTCTCCCCCGCAGGTCTCGCCGCCACCAAGCGGCGTCGACGACGGCCGAATGACCATAGTGGGAGGATGTCCCGCAGAGCAATAGGTAGCGCGACCCGCCTTAAGATCGATCTTGGCGATAAACGCCGTCACAAACGTCTCGACTCTCGAAAAGCCCATGAGCATGCTATTGAGCGAGCGAGCCATGCGGGCAGGCCCCGCACCCTCCCAGGCATAGGCCGTCAGCGCCGTCTTGACGAGCGCCGACATCGACGCCGCCTCGATTCCCTTGCCGGACACATCTCCCAAAATCATAACGGCGCAATCATCGGGAAGACGAACAAGCGTATAGAAGTCACCGCCGACCAGCGCCGAATTCGTTGCCGATAGATACACCGAATCGGCGGCGATTCCCGGAACGTCACCAAGCGAATTTCTCATGCCGATCTGAAGCGTCTGAGCGATATGACGCTCCTCGCGCTTTTGAGACTCACCCTCATAGATCAGCTCAAAATCGTGAGCCAAATGCACCATGTAGTCGTATTCAAGGTCGTCGATTGGTTCCTGGCTGCCATCACGGAGCAGCAAGGCGCGCGTTGTCGGCCCCTTTGCGACATCAGCGTGAACGATCGCATCGTTGTTTCGCTCGTCATCCGCCTCCGAGCGATAGCGCCCCGCCTCGATACCGGAGTCGACATACAGTCCCTGACACGGCAGGCCGTGGGCTCTCAGCCATGCACCCATAGGCGTGGATTCATCCACGCGCGTTAGGCGCACGTGCTTGAGATCGTCAGCGCTCGTCCCGCCCAGCACCGACGTCTCGAACCCATCGGAAGCTGATCCCAGGCGCGCTGCCGGCGTCGTGACAGAAAAGAAGAGCGACTCCGGATCGCCCGGCAACGCTACGCGACTGCCGCCCTCAAAATCGATGACATAGGTTTCGAGACCCGCATCATACTCCACGGGGCAAAAATGACAGTTGAGCACGGCGCAAATTTCCGACGATACCGCGCGCGAAGCGACGACGGGATCATCAAGATAGGTAAAAAGCTCATCGCGCAGCACGTTGAGCGAACGACCAAGTTCTGCCGTGCGGCGCGAACGTAAGCTCGACGCCATGCCGACCATCTGAATAGACAGGTAATCGCAGATGACCTCGAGCACGTTAAGGTCATAGGCAAGTGGCGCCTGTGGACGTTTCCAACCGACCTCCAACACACCGAGCACCTGCGTGCCGTAAAACACGGGAAGACAGATCTCACTGCGATACGGAGGCATATCCTGCACGCGCAGCAAATGTTTGGAACGATTGTCCAAATCAATGAACATACCCGAAGCAACCCGGTCGCCCTCAAGGTCCTGCTGGATCGACAGACGACAGGCACGCGACTCACGAAGCACGTAGGTCGGAATGCCCGCGCCGTACGGCATAAATTCGGGAAGGTAGCTATCATGCAGCTCCTTGGAAACACCGCGGAGCTTAAAACCGCCGCTCTCAGAAAAATAAATCGCAGCTCCAGAGGCATCGAGCGTTCCGACGAGCTGATTCAAAACGGTATCGAGCAAGCTGGGGAGCTCATCGGAGCCCACGGTACTCATAATGACCGAAAGGGTACCCGAAAGGCGTTTATTCGCCACCCTAAGCTCCGATAGCGCACGTTTGAGCTGACGATCGTGGGAATACTGCTCTTCGATGCTGTGAAGCGCCACCAGGACGCGCGGCGCGCGGCGTCCAAAGATACGCGGAGGCGTAACGGAACCTGCGCGAACCAAGACGGGAATAAAGGACCCGTCGCTCAACTTGAGCATCAGCTCGCTATCGCAGCCATCGGTCTCAAACGGCAGACGATGTTCGGTCGCGCGCTCAAAGGCAGACGAGTACAGAACGTCCTTGACATCACCGTTGATGACGTCAGCGCGCTCCTCGCACATCAGATCGAGCAAACGATTATTCACATGCAGGATGGTTCCGTCGAGCTCACAAATGATGACAGCATCGCTCGTGATCTCGACCAGTTGGGCAACGTCTGCCCACTCGTTGCGCTCAAGCGTTTCCATCGTGGACCTCACCGTCTATCGGTAACAAAAAAGCCTCCGAAGAGGCTTCTCAAATGCGATGGTGTCGGAGGCGGGACTTGAACCCGCATGACCAAAAAGCGGTCACTAGCACCTCAAGCTAGCGCGTCTGCCAATTCCGCCACTCCGACATGCTATGTTGTTGATTCGCAGTTCGTTTTGTTGGACCCGCGCGTTCAACGAGGAAGATAATAACCTATGATTCGAGAACTGTGCAAGCACTTTTTTCAAAAAAGTTTTCGAATTTGTAAATGTGCAGGTAGATCCGTATGCCCGGCCCCGAATCGGTGTTGCCTCCCGGCGCGTCCTCGGGCATGGGCGATATTTTGCTACGCACTTCGTGCTGCAAAATATCGCTCCCCCTGCGGAATGCGCCGGGAGGCAACACCGATTCGGGGCCTACCAACACATACTCCAGGCACAGTTCTCAAACATGTTCTGGGGCTGATGCAAATTTGGTGGCTCGGCAAAGCCGAGCCCTTATATAAGGAGGCCGGAGCCAAAGCTCCGGCCTCACTAACTTTCCTATTAGATTAAGTGAGCGATCAAGGAATCGCACTCCCCTCTGCAGCGTTAACGCAGGGCCCGCTCTGGAATTGCCTTTCAGAACATTCCGCACTGATATTGTCTGTATTGAAGACGTCGATGATGCACCCGTATACCATTGACGTCGACACCATCAGATGCGGACCGCGCGGTGACCCCACATTCCGCTGGCGCGCACAGGGCTGCCCTCGTTTCCTGACATGTCCCGCGCGGGCCGCGGCGAGCCGAGACCGCCGCATGACCTAATAGGAGCATGGAGCGATACCGCGGACCCGAACAACCGCATTCTATCGCGCCCCGTCAGTGTGCCGTCTGCCCGGTCCAGGCGAGCACGGAAAGAACGGAGCGAGACATGAGAACCGAATCGACACCCGGCGCCCGCGGGCCGGTCTTCTGCGGGGTCGACACCCACGCCGACTCGCACTGGCTGTGCGTCCTCGACTGGAGGGGCCGCAAGGTCCTGTCCCGCCAGTTCCCCGCCGACGCGGCGGGCTACGAGGCGCTCGCCGGGGCGATCGCGGCGGCCGGGGAGCCGGCCTGCGTCGCGATGGAGGGGACGTCGTCCTACGGGGCGGGCCTCACCAGGCACCTCGCGTCGCTGGGGATGCCCGTGCGCGAGGCGCTCTCCCCGGCGAGGATGCAGAGGAGGCGCCCGGGGCAGGGAAAGTGCGACGAGGCGGACGCGGAGAGGGCCGCCCGCGCGGCGATGTCCGGCTCGAAGCTCGGGACCCCCAAGAGCCAGGACGGGTGGGTCGACGGGGTGCGCTGCATGCTCGCGGCGCGCTCCGGGGCGGTGAAGGCGCGGACCTCGGCGATAAACACCGCGAGGTCGCTGCTCACCACCGCGCCGGAGGGGCTCAGGTCGAGGTTCCGCGGCATGGGAGGGCCGAGGCTGATGGAGGAGCTCCCCTCCGTGCGCGCCGAGGTAGCGCTAACGCCGCGCTCGGCGCGCTGGCGGACCTGTGGGAGGCGGCGCGCGACGCGGCGCTCGACATGGAGCGCGCGATCGAGGCGCCCCTGGAGGAGAACTGCCCCGCGCTGCTGGCGATGTACGGGTGCGGGCCCGTGAGCGCGGCCAAGCTCGCGGTCGCGGCCGGGGACAACCCGGGCAGGCTGCGCTCCGAGGCGTCGTTCGCGGCGATATGCGGGGCCTGCCCCATCCCCGCCTCGAGCGGCAAGACCGTGAGGCACAGGCTCAACAGGGGCGGCGACCGGCAGGCGAACAGCGCGCTGCACGAGATCGCGAGGCAGAGGGTCATGCGCGACCCCGAGACCGCCGAGTACGCCGAGAGGGCCAGGGGGCGGGGGAAGAGCGACAGGGAGGTCATGAGGTGCCTCAAGCGCTACGTGGCCAGGGAGGCGTACCGGGCGCTGATGCACCCGCACGAGATCAGGAGGCCCGGGGACGCCTCGGAGCTCGTGGCGGCCAGGCGCGCGGCGAAGGTCAGCCAGGCGAGGGCGGCGTCCATATTGGGAACCAGCGAGAAGTACATCTCGATGCTGGAGAGGGGGCAAAGGGAGCTCAGGCCCATAAGGAGGGCCTACGAGGCATGGGTCGAGGCCGGACTTCCGCTCGATTGGGACAGGCGGGCCTTCGAGGCCGAGCGCAAAATGGATTCTAAAAAACACCTTGCCAAATAGGAGCGTCAGGACGCAAGTAACCCCCGCCGCACAAAGTACGCAGCGGGGGTTACTTGCATGTCCGAGGACGTTCTGAAAAGTAACACCAGGGCGAGCCCGGACGAAAACAACCGACTACAGGTCGATGTGCGATTCCTTGATCGGGAACGGCTCGGCGAAGTGGCACGCGCAGCAGTGGCCCGGGGCAACTTCCTTAAACTCAGGAAGCTTCTCGGAGCAGATGCCCTGCGCGATCGGACAGCGCGTGTGGAAACGGCAGCCGGTCGGCGGATCTAGCGGCGACGGCGGATCGCCAGCGAGGATGATGCGCTTGCGGGTCTTCTGAATATCCGGATCGGGCACCGGCACGGCAGACAGCAGTGACTGCGTGTACGGGTGGTGCGGCTCGCTATAGAGTGTCTTCCAGTCCGAAACCTCGACCATCTTACCCAGATACATAACGGCAACGCGATCGGAGATGTGCTGCACGACGGACAGGTCGTGGGCGATAAACAGATACGCCGTACCGAACTTGTCCTGAAGTTCCTTGAGCAGGTTCAGAACCTGGGCCTGAATGGAAACATCCAGAGCGGAAACGGGCTCGTCGCAGATGATCAGCTTGGGCTTCAGAGCGAACGCGCGGGCGATGCCGACACGCTGACGCTGACCGCCCGAGAACTCGTGCGGATAGCGGTTGATGTGCTCGGGGTTGAGGCCGACGACGTCCAGCAGCTCACGGACACGCTCAATGCGCTCCTCCTTGGTGCCCACGCCATGAATAGTCATGGGCTCGGAGACGATCTCGCCGATGGTCATACGAGGATTGAGCGAAGCATAGGGGTCCTGGAAGATGAACTGCATCTCACGACGCATGTCCTTGATCTCATGCTTGCTCATCTCGGCAACGTCTTTGCCCTGGAAGAACACCTTACCGGCCGTCGGCTTGGTCAGGCGCATGATGGTGCGGCCCGTGGTGGACTTACCGCAACCAGACTCGCCGACCAGGCCAAAGGTCTCGCCCGGATAAATCTCGAACGAAATGTCATTCACAGCAGAGACGACGCGCTTGGAAAAACGCTTGGCGAACATGCCGGACTCTGCGGGGAACTCCTTAGAAAGATGCTCGACCTTCAGCAGCGGAGTGCGCTCGTTATTGTCTGCCATTTACGCCTCGCCTCCCTTCTTGGAATCCTTGCGCGTGCGGGACGTCTCAGGGGCGTTCTTGAGGAACTCGGGGTCACCGGAATAATGGCACGCAGAATAGTGGCCGGACTCGGTAACAACGCGCTCGGGGCGCTGCTTGCGGCACTTGTCCGTCGCATAGGGGCAGCGAGGAGAGAAGACGCAGCCCTCGGGCAGGTTCATGAGCGAAGGCGGGTTGCCGTGAATCGGCGTCAGCGGCTTCTTCTCATCGATGGCCTGCTCCGGGATGGAGCGAATAAGACCCCAGGTGTAGGGATGGCGGCTCTCGTAGAAGATTTCCTCAGCAGTACCGAACTCGACGGGACGGCCGGCGTACATAACCATGATTTTGTCGGCCATATCGGCGACAACGCCCAGGTCATGGGTAATCATGATAATGGCGTTGCCGTTCTTCTCCTGCATCTCCTGCATAAGCTCAATAATCTGAGCCTGAATGGTAACATCCAGAGCCGTCGTGGGCTCGTCGGCAATCAGGATATCGGGGTCGCAGGCAAGAGCCATAGCGATCATGACACGCTGACGCATTCCGCCGGAGAACTGGTGCGGATATTCATTGACGCGCTTCTCGGGCTCGGGGATACCCACGAGGTCCAAAAGCTCGGTAGCGCGCTTGAGCGCCTCCTGCTTGGAATAGCCGCGGTGCAGACGAAGGCCCTCGCCCACCTGCTTGCCGATCTTATAGACCGGGTTCAAGGAGGTCATAGGATCCTGGAAGATCATCGCGATGTCGTTACCGCGAATGTGCTGCATCTCTTCCTCGGTCATCTCGAGGATAGAACGGCCGCGATAGCGAACGTCGCCGCCCTCAATCTTTCCCGGAGGCATCGAGATAAGACCCATGATGGTCATGGCGGTCACGGACTTACCGGAGCCGGACTCACCGACGACACCGAGGGTCTCGCCGCGATCGAGCGTGTAGGAGACACCGTCGACAGCGCGAACAACGCCATCTTCGGTGTGGAAATACATCTTAAGGTCATCGACCTCGAGCAGATGCTGGCCCTCGGGAACCGGCTGGTCCTTCAGGTCCACATAGTTCTTGTTCTTCTTCATCCTTATGCGTCCTTCATCTTGACGTCGAGGGCGTCGCGCAAACCGTCACCCAGCAGGGTGAAGGCGAGCACCGTCGAGAGAATTGCCAGACCGGGCATGATCATCATCCAGGGAGCAGTCAGAAGATACTGCTGACCGTCCTGAATCATGGAGCCCCACGAAGGCGTAGGCGGGATAACGCCCATGCCGAGGAAGGACAGAGCGGACTCGGTCAGAATAGCGCCACCGATGTTCATGGTCGCGTAGACCACGATAGAAGCAACGGAGTTCGGGAAGATATGGCGCATCACGATACGCGCATCGGATGCACCCATCGCGCGAGCGGCGTCAACATAATCGTTCTCTTTGACCGTTAGAATCGCAGATCGGAAGACACGGGCAATCGAAGGCCAGCCGAGAATGCCGATGGCGATAAAGACGTTCTGAAGACCACGACCGATAACGGCGATCATGGCAACAACGAACAGCACGTACGGGAACGCCAGGAAGATATCCGCACAGCGCATGATGATCGTATCCCAGATGCCGCCATAGAAACCGGCAAGGGCGCCCATGACCAGACCGATTACCGTGGAGATGGCAGTGGCCATAATACCGACGGAAAGCGAAACGCGTGCACCGTAGATAACACGGACGAGAATGTCACGACCAAGAGAGTCGGTGCCAAACGGGTGCTCGGCACACGGAGCCAGCAGCGAGGTCTCGGCCATGGTAGTCGAGTCGGAAGCCGTAGGAGAGCCGAGCCAAGGCTGAGCCCACAGATCGGCGGTCAGGGCGACCACAACGACGATGATGATCCAGCAGACACCGATAACGGCGAGCTTGTTCTTACGAAGACGCTTAAAAGCGTCGCCCCACAGCGTGCGGGACTTGGCGGGAGCAGATGCGGCCTTGGTGGCGGTAGCCTGCTCCTGAGACTGAGAATCAGTTTCCTGCATGAGACGTACCTCCCTTAGGCCTTATCCGACGGACCGCCAAGGCGGATGCGCGGGTCGAGGAATGCATAGCTAATGTCGACGAGCAGGTTAATCACCATAACGACGACAACGATGAGCGTAACGCCGCCCATAACGATGGGCCAGTCGCGCATGCTAATGGCGCGGTAGACCTCGAAGCCGATGCCGGGCCAGTTAAAGACCGTCTCGGTCAGGATGGCGCCCGAAAGCATGCCGCCGAAGTCGACACCAATATAGGTAACGACGGGGATGAGTGCATTCTTAAGCGCATGCTTGATGATGATCGCGCGATTGGAGAGACCCTTGGCCTTTGCCGTGCGGATGTAATCCTGGTTCATGACGTCGAGCAGCTGCGAACGCATGATGCGGGCAGCATAGGCGGTCGAAACCGAAGCCAGCGTGATGGTCGGAAGCACGTAGTGCATCCAATCCTGATACTGGGAGCTGGCACCGCCGGCACCCGAGATCGGCATGGAGAATGCGCCGCCGGTGAGATCCTTAAGGATGACGCCGAAGAACAGCTGCAGCAGCATACCGAGCCAGAAAGCAGGGACGGCAACGAGGATCGACGTGGTCAGCGTTACCAAAATATCCCAGAAGGAATAACGCTTGACCGCCGAAATGATACCCGCACCGATACCCATGATTGCCTCGAGCACGATAGCGCACGCGGCAAGTTTGACCGTATACGGATACTTCTGGGCAAAGATTTCCGTAACCGGCAGCTTGCGCTGGTACGAATTGCCCAGATCGCCATGAAGCAGACCGTTCATGTAATACAAATAACGGTCCACGAGCGACGTTTGAACGGGATCGCCGTTCTCGTCAAGGATCGCGTTGCCGTCCTCGTCCGACTGGACCAGGTGATAGCGCACGCGAAGCTGAAGCTCCACCTCGGGGGACAGAGCCTTGTCTCCACCGATCAGCTTGATCGGGTCTCCCGGCACGATATTCTGGAGGGCGAACAGAATCAGCGTAACGCCCAAAAATACCGGGATGAACTGAAGCACACGTTTAACGATGTACTTACCCATACCACTCCCCTATCTAGGGATTAACCTAAATGGGATGCCGATCGCCAGACCGGCATCCCAAAATTACCATCAGCCAGTTTACCCCAGGTTAGGGGGAACTGTATGTTTCCCATGAGGTCTACGTAAATACTTGACCCTCACGGAAGCTGCAAAACCCTTAGGCGAGCTCGGCGGTACCCAGATCGGCGTGCTTCTGCGGATCGACATAGAGATGCTTGACGCGGTCAGAGCCAGCGATGGTGTGCGTGTAGAACATCACCGGGATAACCGGGCAGTCAGCAGCGACCATGGCGTCGGCCTCCCGCATCTTAGCGATGCGCTCCTCGTCATCAACCGTGGTGCGGGCCTCGTCGACCTTGGCATCGAACTCGGGGTTGTTGTAACCAGAGCGGTTGTCGCCACCGAGGGAGTCGGAGTGGAACAGCGGGTACAGGAAGTTGTCCATGATCGGGTAATCGGCGATCCAGCCCAGACGGCCGAACTGATAGTTAAAGTTCTGATACTGCTCGAGCAGGGCAGACCACTCGGGAGTATCGGAGACGGCGGTGACGCCCACCTTGGCGAGGTCGCCGATGATGGACTCCATGATCTCCTTGTGGCCACCGTCCTGGTTGTAGGACAGGGTCACATTGATGCCACGATCGCCGTTAGCGCCAGCGGGAGCGACCTTGTCGAGGTACTCGTTAGCCTTGTCGACGTCATAGGCGCAGAACTCCCATGCGCCCTCCTTGTAGCCGGCGATTCCCGGAGGAACGATGCCGTCGGCGGGGGTACGGGTACCCTTGAAGATGGTCTTGCAGATGGCCTCACGGTTGATGGCCAGGGAGATACCCTTGCGCAGGTCGGCGTTATTGAACGGCTCGGCCGTGGTGTTGCAGGTCAGATAGTACGTGGAAGGCTCGGCACCGAGCAGCATATGCTCGCCGTCACCCATGGTGTAGCCGTCCTTGGACTCGCCACGGTCCTTCTTTGCGGCGTCGATCTGAGCAACGGGAACGTCGCAGACATCGAGGTTACCGGCCTGGAACTCCTTGTAAGCGGTCTCCATGTCCTTGATGACCTGGAAGTGGATGGCGTCGATCTTGGCCTTGTCGCCATAGTAATCATCGAACTTCTTGAGGTTGATCTCCTGGCCATCCTCCCACTTACCGTCCATCATGAACGGGCCGTTACCGACCGGGGCAAGGTAGAAGCTCTTGACATCGGACTCGGCGCACTCGGGAACCGGGGACAGAGCCGGGTGAGAGGCGACGAAGGGGAAGTCGGCGTAAGCGGAAGCCAGCTTGACGACGAGGGTCTCATCGTCGGGGCAAGTAACACCGCTGAGCTCGGTAGCGTTGCCGGCAAGCAGATCGTCGTAGCCCTCGACCATGGAAAGGTGATAGGAGACCTCGGAAGGACCATACTCGGTGGCGATGGCCGACTTGGTGTTGACTAGACGCTCCCAACCGAGCTTGAAGGACTTGGAGGTAACGTCGTCACCGTTGTGGAACTTAGCCTTCTTGATCTTGAAGGTGAACTCGGTGGCGTCGTCGTTAGCCTCGAAGGACTCGCAAGCCAGCGGAACGATCTCGCCCTTCTCGGGGTCGTACTCCGTCAGAGCGTCGAAGAGCTGGTACTCGACCTGAGTGCCCTGATCCTCCTGGACGTTGTAGGGGTCGATGCAGACCGGGTTGTTGATGTAGAAGTTCAGCGTCGAACCGGACTCAGAACCGGAAGCGTCGCCGCCCTTCTTGCCGCATGCGGCAAGAAAAGCCATGGAGCTCGCAGCGAGGGTGCCGCCAACAAAAGCGCGACGACCCATAACGGGCTGGTGGAACATAGAATCAGCCATGCCATCCTCCTTATGAGATAGGACAAAGTGAATTCGATCGGGCAACGTCGAGACAGCCAGATCGAACCATTCAAACGCGGTCCACCGTTATGGCTGGTTATGCAATGCGGACCAACGTTTCGCAATACAGTAGCGCATTTTATGCACAATTTGGGGCTAATTCCGGTTAACGGTCGAGAATTTCTTTAGTTGGGCGAAGTATGTGGGGATATTTTGACTCTGTTACAAGTATGTAAACAAAAAGGGCCCCGCACATGCGGGACCCTTTACAAACGTATATACGCCGATGCTTAGTAGCCGACGATGCCCTGCGGGAAGAAGAACATGCACAGAACGACACACACGGCAAAAACGACGGCCATAACTACCGTCAGGCGATCGAGGTTCTGCTCCATGACGCCCGTGGCAGAGCTGGAGTTATACAGCGAGCTAGCGATCATATCCGAAACGCCGGTACCCTTACCGGAGTGCATCAGGACGAGAATCGTCAGCGCCACGGCAGAAACAGCCCAAACGACAAACAGAAGAATCTGGAACGGACCCATAGATAAGCTCCTTAGTAGAACAATTCAAACCCCAGTACTGTACCACAACCTCCAACACTCCCCCACCTGCCATTTAGGGACGGGGTAGAAATGGCAGAAATACCAAAAAGGGGGTCGTCCGGTTGTGGACAACCCCCTTACTAGAAAACGGTATTTGTTTTCTATTAGGCCTCGGTGGCGAGCACGCGACCCGTCATCTCGGCGGAAGGCTCAATACCAGCCATGGTGAGCATGGTCGGAGCGATATCGGAAAGACGGCCGTCCTCGATACCGGTAAGCTTGGCCTTATCATCAACGATGATGAACGGCACGCGGTTGGTGGTGTGAGCCGTAAACGGATGCTTGGAACCGTCGGAAGCAACGTCAAACATGTGATCGGCGTTGCCATGGTCGGCGGTAATCAGCGCAAAGCCGCCCTTGGCGAGAATCGCCGGGACAACCTTGGACAGAGCATCGTCAACAGCCTCGACGGCCTTAACGGCGGCGTCGAAGACACCGGTGTGACCAACCATGTCGCAATTTGCGAAGTTCACGATGTAGAAATCAGCGCGATCCTCGTTGATAGCGGCGACAAGCTTCTCGGTAACCTCGGGAGCGCTCATCTCGGGCTGCAGATCGTAGGTAGCGACCTTGGGGGAAGCGACGAGCACGCGCTCCTCGCCCTCCTTGGGCTCCTCGATGCCGCCGTTGAGGAAGAACGTCACGTGAGCGTACTTCTCGGTCTCGGCGGTGTGCAGCTGCTTCAGGCCATTGGCGGCGATAACGTCGGCCAGGACGTTCTCGGGGAACGTCTTGGGGAAGGCGACCTCGACGTCAAACGTCGGATCGTACTCGGTCATCGTCACAAAGTGCGAGAGCTTAATCTGCTCGCGCTCAAAGCCATCGAACTCCTTGTCCGTGAACACGCGGGTCATCTGACGAGCGCGGTCGGGACGGAAGTTGAAGAAGATGGCCGCGTCGCCCTCGTGGATGCCCTCGTTGTGGGCCGCGAAAGGCTCGACGAACTCGTCGCCGCGCGGATCCTTCTCGTAGTAGGCCTTGATACCGGCAACGGGGTCGGTATCGGCATCGGACGCGTTGACCATGACGTCGTAGGCGCGCTGGATGCGCTCCCAACGGTTGTCGCGGTCCATGGCCCAATAGCGGCCCGAAACGGTGGCAACGCGAGCGTCGCAACCGGTCTCCTCGGAGATCTTAGCCAGGAAAGCGCAGAACTCGCTCATGTAGCCGGCACCGGACTGCGGGTCGACGTCGCGGCCATCCATGAAGGCGTGGACGCGAACGGTCTTGACGCCATGCTGGGCAGCCATCTTGACCAGAGCCTCGACGTGGTTCATGTGAGAATGAACACCGCCAGGGCTCATAAGGCCCATGAGATGCAGGGTCTTGCCTTCGGCCTTGACGTCGTCCATAGCTTTGACGAAGACCTCGTTCTTGGCGATGGAGCCGTCCTTGATGGCATTGTTGATGCGCGAAAGCTCCTGGAACACGATGCGGCCGGCACCGATGTTGAGGTGGCCTACCTCGGAGTTGCCCATCTGACCGTCGGGAAGGCCCACGTCCTCGCCCGAAGCACCGAGCGTGGTGTGAGGATACTTCTCGTACAGGCTATCAAGGAAGGGCGTCTTGGCAGCGGCGACGGCGTTCTCGCCATCAGCCGGAGCAAGGCCGCAGCCATCCATGATGATCAGGAGTGCAGGAAGATGACGCTGTGCCATATGTCCTACTCGCCTGCCTTGACGACCATAGAGGCGAAGTCGGCAGCCTTGAGCGAAGCGCCGCCCACGAGGGCGCCGTCAACGTCGGGCTTGGCGACGAGCTCGGCAATGTTGCCGGGCTTAGCGGAACCACCGTACAGGACGCGGATACCGTCGGCGAGCTCCTCGCCAAACATCTCCTTGAGGGTCTCACGGATAGCGCCGCAGACCTCCTGGGCGTCCTCAGCGGTAGCGGTCTTTCCGGTGCCGATGGCCCAGATGGGCTCGTAGGCGACGACGACCTGCTTGGGGCAGGTGATCTCAAGACCAGCAAGGCCAGCCTTGACCTGGTTCACGACGTGCTCGACATAGGTACCAGCCTCGCGGACCTCGAGGGACTCGCCGCAGCAGAAGACGGGAACAAGACCGGCGGCAACGAGGGCCTTGGCCTTCTTGTTCTGGTCCTCGTCGGTCTCGTGGAAGTAGTCGCGACGCTCGGAGTGGCCGATGATGCAGTAGGTGCAGCCAGCGGACTTGAGCATGTCGCAAGAGGACTCACCGGTGAAGGCACCCTTGGCCTCCCAGTACACGTTCTGTGCACCGAGGGCGATGGGGGCAGCCTGAATGCGGTCATGAACCGTGGTGATGTCAATGGTCGGAGGGCAGACGAGCACCTCGACGCCAGCCGGAACCTCGGGCAGAGCCTGAGCCAGCTCGTCGGCGAGCTTGGCGGCCTCAGCGACGTCGTTGTTCATCTTCCAGTTACCAGCGATAAGAAGGGTGCGATTAGGCATCGAGAAGCGCCTCCACTCCGGGCAGGGCCTTACCCTCGACGAGCTCCATGGAAGCGCCACCACCGGTGGAGATCCAGCTCATCTTGTCGGCCAGGTTGAACTTGTTGACAGCTGCGACAGAGTCGCCACCGCCGATGATCGAGGTGCAGTCGGCCTCGGCAACGGCCTCGGCGATAGCCTGGGTGCCGTGAGCGAAGTTATCGAACTCGAAGACGCCCATGGGGCCGTTCCAGAACACGGTCTTGGCGCCCTTGACAGCCTCGGCGTAGAGCTCCTCGGTCTTGGGGCCGATGTCCATGCCCTCACGATCGTCGGGGATAGCGTCGGAAGCGACAACCTCGGGGACAGCGTCCTCGCCAAAGTGATCGGCAACGCGGTTGTCGATGGGGAGCAGGATCTTGACGCCCTTCTCCTCGGCCTTCTTGAGCATCTCGCCGGCACGCTCGACCCAGTCCTCTTCCTTGAGGGACTGACCGACGGTCAGGCCCTGAGCCAGGAAGAAGGTGTAGGCCATGCCGCCACCGATGATCAGGGTGTCAGCGGAGTCGATGAGGTGATCGAGAACGCCGATCTTAGAGGAAACCTTGGAACCGCCGACGATAGCGACGAAGGGGCGCTCGGGCTCGGCGAAGATGCCGGTCAGCGTGTCGACCTCCTTCTCGAGCAGGAAGCCGGCGACGGCAGGCAGGTAAGCGGCGGGGCCCACGACGGAACCCTGGGCGCGGTGAGCGGTGCCGAAAGCATCGAGAACGAAGACGTCACCATAGGAAGCGAGCTTCTTGGCGATCTCGGGATCGTTCTTCTTCTCACGCTTGTCGAAACGGACGTTCTCGAGAACGAGGACCTTGCCCGGCTCGACGGCGGCAACAGCCTCGGCGGCCTTCTCGCCGTAGGTGTCGGCGACAAAGGCAACATCGAGACCAGAGAGCTCAGCGAGCTTCTTGGCGACAGGCTCAAGGGAGAGCTCGGGCTGGAAGCCGGTGCCATCGGGACGGCCGAGGTGGCTCATGAGGATGACGCGAGCGTTGTGCTCAACGAGGTAGTTGATGGTGGGCAGGGCAGCCTTGATGCGGGTGGTATCGCCAACGACGCCATCCTTGATAGGCACGTTGAAGTCAACGCGGACGAGAACGCGCTTGCCGTCGACATCGATGTCGCGGACGGTCTTCTTGGTAAAGGCCATGTTTGCTTCTACCTTTCGTACGTGTCTGCCTCCCATTACGGCAGACGATTTCCTATAAAAAGGGCGCGACCCTAGGGTGTAAGCCCTATGAGGCCGCGCCCTTCTTTAGACGCTCAACGAGCTATTCGCTAAAAGCTAAATTAAGCAACGAACTTCTCGAAGTACTTGATGGTGCGGACCATCTGAGAGGTGTAGGAGTTCTCGTTGTCGTACCAAGAGGTGACCTGAACGAGGGTCTGGCCGTTGCCGAGGTCAGAGCACATGGTCTGAGTGGCGTCGAAGATGGAGCCGTGGGTCTCGCCGATGATGTCGGTGGAGACGATGTCGTCCTCGTTGTAACCGAAGGTCTCGGAGATGGTGGAAGCGTAGGCCTTCATAGCGGCGTTGACCTCGTCGACGGTGACCTTCTTGTCAACAACAGCGTAGAGGTTGGTGATGGAGCCGGTCGGCGTCGGGACGCGCTGGGCGGCACCGATGAGCTTACCGTTGAGCTCGGGGAGAACCAGGCCGATAGCCTTGGCAGCACCGGTGGTGTTGGGGACGATGTTGACGGCGCAGGCGCGGCTACGACGCTTGTTGCCCTTGCGCTGCGGGCCGTCGAGCGGCATCTGGTCGCCGGTCCAGGCGTGAATGGTGGTCATGATGCCGGACACGATGGGAGCGAAGTCGTTCAGACCCTTGGCCATCGGGGCGAGGCAGTTGGTGGTGCAGGAAGCAGCGGAGATGATGTTGTCCTCAGCGGTCAGCGTCTCGTGGTTGACGTTGTACACGATGGTGGGCAGATCGCTGCCGGCCGGAGCGGAGATGACGACCTTCTTGGCGCCAGCGTTGATGTGGGCCTGAGCCTTAGCCTTGCTGGTATAGAAGCCGGTGCACTCGAGAACGACGTCGACGTCGAGGTCGCCCCAAGGCAGGTTGTTGGCGTCGGCCTCCTTGTAGATCTTGATCTCCTTGCCGTCAACGGTGATGGAATCCTCGCCAGCAACGACCTCGTGATCGCGAGCGTAGTTGCCCTGCGTGGAGTCGTACTTCAGCAGGTAAGCGAGCATGTCGGGAGAGGTGAGGTCGTTGATAGCGACGATCTCGGAGCCCTCATGACCGAACATCTGACGGAAAGCCAGACGACCGATGCGACCGAAGCCGTTAATAGCAACCTTTACTGCCATTGTGTCTCCTTTCGTAAGGCCCCCGCAAGCTACAGCGCCCGCCGTTGAGGCCCACAAACTAACCACTCGCCTAATATACCTTTTTTTTGACTTGAATTTCACGAGAATAGTCGAAATTGAAAATCAAATTTACGTTAAAACGTTTTAAAGAATAAAATAGCAGCTAAATCCGTATATAAGTCGATACTATAAACTACCTGTTTGCTTCAATGAGCTTTTCAAGCCTCAAAACTCGATGGTAGAGGGCCGACTTCGACAAGGGAGGGTCAGCCATCTCCCCTAAATCACGCAGCGACAGATCGGGATAGCGCTCGCGCAGGTCGCAAAAGACCGCCAAGGCATCCGGAAGCGCATCGCGAAGGCCGCGCTGCTCGAGCTCATCGATAAGCGCAAGCTGATGTTGGGCAGCACCGGCGCTTCTGGTCTGGTTGGCGAGCTCGGCGTTCACGCGACGGTTCACATCGTTCTTAACCAACTTGACCGCGCGCGCCTCCTCAATCTCGGCAACGCTGCGCTTGGCACCAATCAGCTTTAATAGATGCTCGATTTCCTCGGCGCTCTTAATGTACACGGCATATGACCCCCGCCGCGCATTAACACGAGCATGGACCCCAATCTGCCCCAACAGGTCGCAAAGTCCCCGGGCATACTGCTCGCCCTGCACCGCGATCTCCAAATGGAAATCGCCGCGTGGATCGGCCACGAAGCCGCCCGCGATGAGCGCGCCGCGGATGTAGGCAAGCCTGCAGCAGGGACGGGCAACGATGTGTCGGGGAACACCAGCGACGAGCCCTCCTCTGCGGTCTAGAATGCCCAGCAGCACCAGAGCCTTGTCCAAGTCGGGTTGATCGGGCAGGGTAATGAGGTAGTTACGGACCTTATGCAAGACCGATTTACGAACGGTGAATTCCGTTTTGAGCTTAAGGATGCGATGCGTCAGCGTGATCATCGTGCGCGCGACGGCTCCCGTCTCGGTCGCGACCGTCAAACGATACCGCCCGGAGCCGGCCAACGAAAGCGTACCGCTCACACGCGTCAGGGCGGCAAGCGTCGACAAATCGCAGTATTCACATTCGGGTTCGCAGCGCGCAAGCTCGTCGCGCACCTCAGCGGTAAACGACATGCAGGCCTATGCCTTCGTGTTGGCGCGCGACAGGTCGCGGTGGGAGATGCTCACGTGATACTGGGCGCCTTCCAGGTAACGGGCCGTGGCCTCGGCAATGGCGACGCTACGGTGCTGTCCGCCCGTGCAGCCGATGGCGATAGAAAGCTGCGGCTTACCCTCCGCGATATAGCCCGGCATCACCGTATCGAGCAGCTGTGTCCAAGCCTTCCAAAACTCCTGCGTCTTGGGGTGGTCCAGAACAAAATCGGAGACCTTTTTATCGAGACCGGTCATCGTGCGCATCTCGGGATCGTAAAACGGATTGGGCAGGAAGCGGACGTCGATCATAATGTCCGCCTCGACGGGCATGCCGTGCTTAAAGCCAAACGAGAACACATGGACGTCCATGAGCTGTTGGTCGGACAGCTCGGAAAATGCCATACGTAGCTTGTTGCGCAGCGCAGAGGTGCGCAGACGACTCGTGTCGATAATCATATCGGCTCGATCGCGCACGCCCTGCAGCTGAAGGCGCTCGCGCTGAATGGCATCGGCCGTAGTCTCCCCCGGCTTGGCAATGGGATGACGGCGGCGATTTTCGCTGTAGCGACGAATCAGCACCTCGTCAGAAGCCTCCAGGAACACGATGTCGCAGCTCATCTCGCGCTCTTCGAGCGCGGCGACCGCATCGAGCAGCTCATCGAACAAGCCCTGGCTACGCAAATCGCAGGTGACGGCGAGATGCCTGCCCACGCCCGTATTAATGCCGACGAGCTCGGCAAGCTGGGCGATCAGACGCGGAGGCAGGTTATCGATGCAAAAATAGCCCATGTCCTCGAACACGTGCATGGCCTGCGTGCGGCCCGATCCGGACATTCCGGTGATGATGACGATATCGGGGATGCGCTCCGAGCGCTCCGCCGCATCCATGGCATCTCCCTTTTGCATGTGCTGCCTCCCGAAAACAAGCGCGGGACCCAGCAACCCGGATCCCGCGCGGTCAATTGCCTTTATTGAGTATACCGCCCCGAGCGGATACGAGGCCTGTCTTACGCCTCAAGCGCAGCCTTGAACCAACTTGTAATACTCGTGGGGTGCGTGATGGCGGTGCCGACGACAACGGCCCAGGCGCCAGCATCGATCGCGGCGCGAGCCTCCTCGGGCGTATGCACGCGACCCTCGCAAATGATGGGAAGGCCGGGGAATTCCTCGGTCGCCTGACGCAGGAGCGGCAGGTCGGGGCCATCGGCCATGGTGCAGTCGATGGCGGCGACACCGTGAGAGAGCGTGGTAGATACCAGGTCGAAGCCCATATCAACCGCACGGCGAATGTCCTCGATGGTGGCACAATCCGCCATCAGGAGCACACCCTCCTCGTGCAGCGGACGGAAGGTATCCTCGACCGTCTTGCCATCGGGGCGCGGACGATCGGTGGCGTCGATCGCCACGATATCGGCACCAGCAGCAACGCAGGCGCGGGCGTGACGCAGCGTCGGCGTGATGTAAACGCCCTCGTGTCCATCCTTCCATAGGCCAATAACAGGAACCTCACAGCGACCCTTAATGGCGGCAATGTCGGCAAGGCCCTGGCAGCGAATGGCGGCGGCGCCGCCGAGTTCGCAAGCGCGAGACATTTGAGCCATGGTCTCGGGCGTACGAAGCGGCTCGCCCATATACGCCTGAACGCTCACGACGAGCTTACCCTTCAGGGATTGAATCAAAGGATCAACGGTCATGTGCGACTCAACCTTTCTCAAAACAGCCTTCTGAGACACCGCACCTTGACGTTCAAACCGTCGCTCGCGTACCGAAGTACGCTTCGCTCCTCTTTCACGTCAATCTGCGGCACCTCAGAAGGCGCACTTGGTAGTTATGTTTACTTCAACGACGCAAGAAGGTGTTCGGCGGCACCGATGAGCGGAGCATCGCCCTCCAGAGACCCGATGAGAATCGGCGTGTCCTGGAGCGGATCGAGCGCCTGGCTGGCATAGCCCTCGTGCACCGAATCCTTCCACGTCTGCGAACGCCAATCGGGACCCTGATGAATTACGCCGCCCGAAAGCACGATGACCTCTGGATCCAGAATATTGGCAAGCGAGCCCAAGCTGGCGCCCAGCGCAAAGCCGGCGTCATGGATGACCTCGGTCGCCTTTGCGTCGCCAGCACGACACAGGTCGTTCACGTCGCGACCGACCGAAGGACGGCTGGGGTCAACTCGACCGAAGCGTTCGTCGTACATACGGCCAATCGAGGTGCCCGAAGCAACAGACTCAAGATGGCCGGAACGCCCGCAGGCGCAGGGAATGCCGGCGGCAGCCGAGCACTCGATGTGGCCCATATGACCGGCAGCACCATGGAAGCCCTGCATCACGCGGCCGTTCTCGACATATGCGCCACCGATGCCCGTACCGATTCCCAGGCACAAGACGGAGAACTTGCCCTTGCCGACGCCCCAGTGGGCCTCGCCCAGAGCATGAGCCTGCACGTCGCCCACAACGGCAACGGGAAGACCAAGGTCCTCGCGCAGACGCGGCCCCAACTGAACGCCGGACCAGCCGGGCATGATCTCATTGGCATAAGCAATGGCGCCCGTCTTGGGATCGACGACGCCTGCGGCACCGATACCGACACCGAGAACCTCGACATCGGGATTCGCCTCAAGAGCGGCCTTGATAGACGCCTCGATACGCTGGAAGACGGCCTCGCCGCCCTCCTGGGCCTCGGTAGGAACCTCGGCCTCAAAAACGGGATGGGGCACACTACCGTCAGCCGGGTACTCCATGATGGCAGTCGCAATTTTAGTTCCGCCGATATCGACAGAGCAGACGTACTTGTTCTCCATGTCGCTCTCCTTCGGAGATAAAAACAACTACAGGAAATGCGCCGTCAGGCTAGCCGTCACAGCGCAGTAAAGGTTTTCCAGGTGTCCGAGATCGCCGAGAAACCGTGTGGCCATTGACCTAATGGGTCATGGCCACACGGTTGAACGGCGAGGTCGGGTGCCTGGGAAGCTTTACAGGAGACCGTTGTCCTGAAGGACCTTCCTAATCGCCTCGACGTTCTCGCCGGTCATGGCCTTCACCGGGCGCGGCATGGTCGGGCTGTCGAAGATGCCCATGAGGTTCATAGCGGTCTTGAAGGCGCCGACGCCACCGGCATAGCCCTGGACGCCCGAGGTGACGTCCCAGATGTGCGAAATCTCATTGAGGCGATCCTGCTCGGCCTTGACGGTAGCCCAGTCGCCGGCCTGAGCGGCCTTCCACTGGCGCACGTAGCCCTCGGGCTCAACGTTGGCAAGGCCCGGGACAGAACCGTCGGCGCCACCGAGGTAAGCGCCGTCGACAACAACCTCGTGACCGGTGAGGATGCTCATCGGATGGCCGTTCTTCTCGTTCTCCTGAACGAGATAGCGGAACGAGATGTCATCACCCGAGGAATCCTTGACGCCAGCAAGGACGCCCTCGGCGCCGAGCTTGGCAAGGAGCTTCCAGGGGAGCTTGGTGTGAACGCAGACGGGAATGTCATAGGCAAAGATGGGCAGGTCGAGCTCCTCGTGCAGGATGCGGAAGTGCTCCTCGACCTCGGTCATGCCCTGCAGGGCATAGAACGGGCAGGTGGCGACAAGCGCATCGGCGCCCAGCTCCTGAGCGACCTTACCGTGCTCGATCATGCGCTCGGTCTCGGTATCGATGATGCCGACCAGGACGGGCACGCGGTGGTCGACGATACGAACGGCCTCGGCGATGATCTGGCGACGACGCTCATCGGTGGAGAAAACGACCTCGCCCGAAGAGCCCAGGAAGAACAGGCCATCGACGCCGGCATCGATCATGCGGTTGATGCTGCGCTCAAAGGAGGCAACGTCGAGCTGGTGGTCTTCGGTATCGGGAACAACGACGGGAGGGATAACGCCGGTGAATTTCTGAGTTGCCACAAGAATCTCCTTAGTTGTCTGGCGGGCGGCCCTATGCCACCCACTCTTGTTGACAGTGTCCAGGCCGTCTAGGCCAAAGAACACGGGTAGAACGTTTGGTTAAAAAAGTCGATGACTTCGTTTTCGAACGCATTGATGCGCTCGTGAGCGTATTTTGCATAGATGATATGCCTCCGGTCACACTCAAGACCGTTGAATACGGCAAACTGATCCTTGGAATCGCTCACGGTATCCATAAGCGATGTGCCCATGAGCACCGATCCGCGCACCCGAGACGACAGCGCCTCGAGGCCGCCAGGAAGCGGATTGGCAACCGCCGTGCAGGCGAGGCCCCGCTCGTCCAGAGCAGAAACCGCCAGTGCGACTCCGCCGCCAAGACCCTCGCCCCATGCAAAGATGCGGTCGAGGTCCATGCCATCAAGATTGCGCGCCACCTTCGCCAGCGCGCAACCCCAACGGACGCGCTCGACAAAAGCGGGCGAAGAAATCCCCCGCCGCAGGTCGTCCGCACCAGCAACATCGTCGTCCAGCGCAAGCACGGCATATCCCATGGCCGCAAACCTCGTCATGTGATGCCATCCCCGCACGGGTCGGTCGATGTCGTGAAACATCAGACATAGCGGCACAAGCTCGGATGCTCGGGCGCGACCGGCAGGCTCGATCAAACGTGCGTGGACCACATCGCCACCAAGCTCAAAGGAAACCTCGGAGTAGCGGGCATACGGATTGGCGAAATCGATCGCCGTAATACTCGGCCCGCAAACCTCAAGGTCCGAAGCGGCTATCTCTAATTCGGAAACATCCGCAGAAGCATCACCGCGCCAATCCCGGAAATCAGCGAGCCTTGACGAGACCGTTCCGGGAATCCCCACAAGGTCGGAGACAATCAGCTCGCCGACATTGCTCTCGCACTTAGACATGAGCCTCCCCTCCCTTGCAGAAAAACGGAATGATCAGATCGTCAAAATCCTGAATCTCCTCGTGGCCAAAGCCTTCAAAGAACTCATGACGCTTTTCACAGGTCAGGTTGTTATAGACCGCAAACTGCGTCGCTGGCGGACAGACGGTATCGGCTGTGCCGGTGCCAAACAGCACGGGGCATTTGACCATAGGGGCAAAGTTCTTGGAATCGAAGTACGCCAGCTTGGCATAGGCTTCGTCGATACGAGTCGAGTCCTCGTCAAACCAGCGAGACCAATAGCGCAGGCCCTCGTAGGCAATGTCGTCGGCATCCAAATCCCAGACCAGGCGGAAATCCGACAGGAAGGGATAGAGGATGGCGGCGCGATTGATAAGCTCGCTGTTAAGTGCACAGGTCGCAATGCCCAAACCGCCGCCCTGCGACGCGCCGTTCACAAACACACGGGCAAGATCGATGCCCTCGAGCTCGCGAACGATGCGGCACAGGATGCGAATATCTTGGTGCAAGCGGACATAGTAGAGGTTGGCCGGATCGCCGTCGATACCGGCGACGATATGGCCCGCGACCGTTGTGCCCTCAAATCCACCAATGTCCTCGGAGGGACCTCCTTGGCCGGGGCAGTCGAGGGCGATGAGTGCCATGCCCATGCCCGCAAACGACGCCTGCTCAAACCAGCTGCGGCTTGCACCCGGATACCCATGGAACTGAAGTACCAATGGCACGGGCTCGTCCGAGACGGGTTTAAGGTACTTGGCATGCAGGCGAGCGCCACACATGCCGGTATACCAGAGGTCGAAAAGCTGGCAGGTCACGGCATCGGTGACCGATGCCGTCTCGATCGCATAGTCAAGCCCGACGGCGTCGGCCTCGGCCATGCGGTCCTTCCAAAAGAGATCGAAATCTGATGGACGGGGCATGGCGCCCCGATACCCACCAAATTGCTGTTGTAGCTCCTGAGCACTTGGCATGGCTCGTGAACCCAACCTTTCGAAATCGCAACGGAGGTGCGCCCGGCAAGGGAACCGGGCGCACGGGAGGGAAAGCGAGGCTACTCGCCGAGCTTGGGATGCAGCAGCGACGGCGCAGCGCCGAGCAGCATCTTGGTGTAGGGGTCCTGAGGGTGCTGGAAGACCTGCTTGGCCTCGCCCTGCTCGACGATCTTGCCGCCATTCATAACGATGATGTCGTCAGAGATATAGCGGACCGTCTGGATGTCATGGCTGATGAACACCATGGCCAGGCCGAGCTCCTTCTTAAGGTCGGTCAGCAGGTTCAGAATCTGCGCGCGGACCGAAACGTCCAGAGCCGAGGTGGGCTCGTCGGCGATGATGGCATCGGGGTTCAGCGACAGGGCACGGGCAATTGCGACGCGCTGGCGCTGGCCGCCCGAAAGCTGGCCGGGAAGAACCTCGGCGGCGGAGCTGGGCAGACCGGTGAGCTCCAGGAGTTCCTTGACGCGCTTCTCCTGCTCGGCTTCGGTGCCCAAGTTGTGGACGCGCATGGGGTCGAGCAGCTGCTCGCGAACGACCATGCGGGGGTTGAGCGCCGTGGCCGGGTTCTGGAACACGACCGAGATGACGCGACCCATGTGGCGACGGTCCTCGGCGGTACGTTTGGTAACGTCCTTGCCCTTAAAGTAGACCTTGCCGCTCGTGGGGGCCTGCAGGCCGCACATGACGTTGGCGGTGGTGGACTTACCGCAACCGGACTCGCCGACGATGCCGATCGTCTGACCGGGCATGAGCTTAATCGTTACACCCTGGACGGCGTGAACCAGGTTGGGGTGCAGAATCGAGCCGGTACGGGTCCTAAAGGTGACGTGAACGTCATCAAGGAAGATGATCGGCTCGACGCCGTTGACTGCGGTCTCGCTCATCTACATCACCTCCGCGTGAGGGGTCAAACCATTTGCCTTGAGCACCTCGTCGGGGAGCTCGGAATAGAAGTGCTCGGTGCCGGGCACGCGCTTGAAGACCGGACGGGTGTCCAGGCCAATACGCGGATGGCTCGAGCGGGGCGCGAAGCGATCGCCCTTGGGGAAATCGCGCGGGCTCGGAACGGCGCCGGGCACCTGGTGAAGGCGGCCCGAACCGCTCTCGATGGACAGAACGGAACCCAGAAGACCGCGGGTGTACTCGTGAATCGGGTTGGTGAGCAGCTCCTTGGTGGGTGCCTGCTCGATAACCTGGCCGGCGTACATAACCGTGATGTTATGGGCGACCTCGGCGACCAGCGCCAGGTCATGCGAGACGAAGATCATGGCAAAGCCGAGCTTGGCCTGAAGGTCGTTGAGCAGCTTGATGACCTGCTTCTGGACGGTAACGTCCAGAGCGGTCGTGGGCTCGTCGCAGATGACCAGCTTGGGGTCGCGGGTAAGGGCCATAGCGATCAGAACACGCTGACGCTGGCCACCGGAAAGCTCATGCGGGTAGCTCTCGAGCGTACGCTTGGGGTCGAGGCCCACGAGCTCCAGGAGTTCCTCGGCGCTGCGGGTGCCGCCGCGCTTGGTGAGCTGCTTCATCTGGGCAGAGATGAGCATGGAGGGGTTGAGTGAGGACAGGGCGTCCTGATAGACCATAGCGATATCGGTACCGCGCAGGCCGAACCACTCCTTCTTGCTCATCTTGAGCAGGTCGCGGCCCTCCCAGAGGACCTCACCGGAAAGGTGCTCGTCATCGTCGGTCAGGCCCATGATGGCCAGCGTGGTGATGGACTTACCGCAACCGGACTCGCCCACCAGGCCCATGGTCTGACCAGGACGGACGTCAAAGTTGACATGGTCGACGACATTGATATCGCCGTGGTGCTCAAACTGAATGCAGAAGTCACGGACCGAGAGAATCGGTTCGACAGACTCGTCGGGCACATGGCGATCGTCACGCTTGAGCTCGACATCGCGCAGGGCGCCAAGGCGAGCGGAGAGGGACTGGGCCTGCTCCTTGTAGGCGCGAACGGGGTCGGAGACCAGCAGGTCGGCCTCGCGACGCTTGGAGGAATCGGTCGGATCCAGGGCGGCGGAGGGAGCAGCGGCCATGGCGTCGGTAATGCCCTCGGAGAGGATGTTGAGCGCCAGGCAGGTGATCATGATGGCCAGGCCCGGGAACAGCGCCTGCCACCAACGGCCGGCGAGCACGCCGCCGCGGGCGTCGGCGAGGATGTTGCCCCAGGTAGCGGTGGGCTCCTGGATACCAGCGCCGATGAAGGTCAGCGAGGCCTCGAAGATGATGGCGTCGGCGACCAGGGTAACGGTGAAGACCATGATCGGGGCGATGCAGTTACGCAGAACATGCTTGATCAAAATCCACGGAGCCTTGGCGCCGGAAACGATGACCGCGCGGACATAGTCCTCGCCGTACTCGGACACGATGTTGGCGCGCACGATACGGGCAATCTGCGGAGTGTACATAAAGCCGATGGCGAAGATGATCGACGGCACGGAGTTGCCCAGGATGGAGACGAAGACGGCCGCGAGGGCGATGCCCGGGATGGACATGATGATGTCCAGGATACGCATGATCGTCTCGGAAACGGCCTTGCGCGAAACCGCCGCAAGGGCGCCCACGACCGAGCCGCAGACCAGAGCCATGGCAGTGGCGCCAAAGCCGATAATCAGCGAGTAACGACCACCGTAGAGCATACGCGACAGAATATCGCGACCCTTATCGTCGGTACCGAAGATAAATCCGTTGCCGGGAGCCTGGCGAGCCGTAAAGATCTCGACCGGGCTATAGGGGGCAAGAAGGGGCGCCAGAATCGCAGTCAGGGCGACCAGCACCAGCACGACGGCGGCAATCTTAGAAGACAGCGTCATCTTCTTCCAGCCACCGAGCTTGAGCCCCTTGGAGGCAGCCTTCTCGAGCTGCTCGGTTTGCTTCTCTCGAATCTTTACCATAATCTACACCGTCCTGATGCGCGGGTTGATGAGCAGGTAGAGCATGTCAACCACGATGTTGATGATGATGAAGGCAAGAGCAACGACGATAACGACGCCCTGAACCAGGTTCGCCTCGTTGCCCTGAACGCCCTGCAGAATCGCGGTGCCCATGCCGGGGAGGTTGAAGATAACCTCGATGACGACGGCGCCGCCCATGAGGTAACCGATCTTAAGACCGAGGGTGGTGACCGGGGTGATCAGCGCATTGCGAAGAACGTTGATACCGACGACGACCTTCTCGGGAACGCCGGCACCGCGAGCCATACGGACATAGTCCTTGTCGAGCTCCTCGACCATGGCGGTACGCACGATACGAGTCATCTGGCCCGTCAGCGGAAATGCCAAGGCGATGGCGGGCATAATCATGCGGCCCAGATAACCAGCCGGATTCGTGGTGAAGTGAGGCAGAGCACCCGATGCCGGGAGCACCTTAAGGTAGGAAGAGAACAGCAGGATCAACAGAACGGCAAGCCAGAACGACGGGGTTGCCAAGCCGGCGATGGAAAAGACGCGGATCACTTGGTCCGGCCATTTGTCGCGATACAGTGCCGCGATGACGCCGAGCAAAAACGAAACGACCGCACCGATGGCAAGGCCGATGAAGGTCAGCTGCATCGTGACGGGCAGGGCCGTGGAGATGCGCTTGGCAACGGAGTTGCGAGCAGCACCATAGGTGCCCATGTCGCCATGGATCAAATCGCCCATATAGCGCACGTAGCGCACGGGCCAGGGGTCGTCCAGACCATACTTCTCATGGTACTCGGCAACCGCCTCGGGCGAGGCACCGTCACCCAACGCCGTGTAGGCGGGGTCGGTCTTGGAGAACGACATAAGGAAGAACACCAGGACGGTGACGCCCAATGCCATGATCGGCAGCGCCACAAGACGCCTTCCAATCAAACGTAGCAAGTTGTTCACGTTCTCTCCCCTTTCTTTTGTCGGTAGGACCAACTGGTATATGAGTACGGATACTCATTACAAGACCCGAGCGACATCGAGGTCGCCCGGGTCTTTGTTTCAACTATGAGGATACGGTCCCAACGACCGACATCCTGCATACAGACTCAAGCGAGTCTTACGCCTTGACGGTCGCAACGCCCCTGAAGGACATGCTCGTCGTGCCGATGCCCTTGAAGCCATCGAGGGCCTCGCCGTTGGGCGCAGTGGACGGATCGTCCCAGGAAGCGGAGACGGTCTTGACGTGGACAACGGGGTACAGAACAGCGTTGTCGGCAATGATGTCGAAGCACTCGTTCCACTTCTTCTGCTGCTCGTCGCCCTCGGCGGCAAGAGCCTCGTCCATGAGACCGTGGAGCTTCTGCCACTCAGCGGACTCCTTCCACGGGCAACGGGTCTGCATCCAGACGTTGTCGCCGTACCACCAGTTGAGCAGCAGGTCGGGGTCGGCGCCGAAGCAGGAAGGATCGCCAGGGGCAAGGAGGATATCGTAGGCCTCGCCGCCGTCGATGGCAGCGTAGGTGGCCGGCGAGGTATCGGTCTGGATGGTCACATCGAAGCCGAGAGCGTCGAGGTCGTTCTTGACCTGGGCGGCCATGCCCTTGATCTGCTCGTTGTCGGTGGTGCGCAGGGTAATGGCACCCGGGGTGATGCCAGACTCCTCAATGAGCTTCTTAGCCTTCTTGGCGTCGGTCTTGTACACCGTGGAAGCCTCATGATAGTTGGTGAAGCTCTTGGGCAGGTAGCAGCTGGCAGCGGTGGCAAGGCCGGCGAAGGTGTTGCTGACCATCTTCTCGGTGTCGAGCGCATACATGACAGCCTGACGGACCTTGACGTTGTTCCAAGGCTCCTTGGCGACGTTGAACATGATGAAGCGGGTGCCGAAACCCTGAACGTTATCGATCTTGCAGCCGGCGCTCTCGAGCTGGTCGACGGCGTCAGCGGTAACAAGCTCCATAACGAGCGTGGAGCCCTCCTGCTGAGCGGTAACGCGAGCGGTGGGGTCGGTCAGGATGCTGTACTGGATCTTCTTATCCTCGGCAGCATACTCACCGTTGTACTCGGGGTTGGGAACCAGGGTGATCTCGGTATCGGAGATAGAGTCGTACATCCAGGGGCCGGATCCGATCGGCTGCTTGGCGCGATCCTCCTCGGTCTGGGTGGCCGGGGTAACGCGGACGATGGCCAGACGATCCTTGAGCAGGGAGAAGTTGGGGACCTTGGTCTTGACCGTCACGGTGCTGGCGTCCTTGGCCTCGATGGACTCGAAGGGCTGGAAGAACGGAGCATAGGTAGCGGAAGCGGCACAAGCGGTGTAGGAGGCAACGACATCGTCAGCGGTGACCTCGGTGCCATCGGAGAACTTGGCGCCCTTGCGGATGGTGACCTCGAAAGTGGTGTCGTCCACAGACTTGGGATCGTCGGTGGCGAGCTCGTTGAAGGTGCTGTAGTCGTGGTAATCGATGCCGTAGAGGCCCTCGACGACGTGCCAGTTAGCACCCAGGCCCACAGCGGAGCCGGTGCTGGCGGGGTCGAAGCTGGACGGAGCGTAAGCGGAACCAGCGGTGATCACGCCGCTGCCACGGTTGGCGGAATCGGCGGAACCGGAAGCGGAACCCTCGTCGCTAGAGCTGCCACCGCAGCCGGTGAGACCAAGCCCTGCGACAGCAGCGACGCTGCCGGTGAGGCCGAGGAACGAACGCCTGGACATACCCTTGTTGATGATGGCCATGTCTTCTCCTATCAATAGAGAATCTTACCCGGGAGCGCCTAGACGTGCCCCCGCGCAACTTGCGGACGATATATACCTTACCTACCGACGAACCCAACTGAGGTGCCGCGCTCGGCGACCGATACATACATACGCTTGAACGGTATTTACTACCGTTCACCGAATTCATTGACAAACGATTCGCCAGACAGTATGTATCGACGAGGTGAGATATCAGTCTTCGTCAACCCGCTGGATAGCAGGGTTGTTCACCATGGCTAGTCAAACGTTTTAGCGTTAATTAAACCCGAAATCGGCTGGTAATCGCCGTGAAATAAATGATTGAAAATCACGCAATCATGTATATCAGTTGTTTAGAGGCGTGTTCAGTTTTCGGATTGCTTTGCCGCCGCCTCGGCGCGCTCGGCATTCCATGCAACGAGCGCCTCGTGAACCGCTTTGGCGACATCGGCAGGAACGCCTCGAACTTCCGCGATCTCTTGCTCGCTCGCCGCGCGCAAACGCTTCATCGAGCCAAAATGGCGCATAAGGGCACGTTTTCTGGTGGGTCCCACGCCTGGAACGTCATCGAGTACCGAAACCGTCATGGCTTTATCGCGCAATTCGCGATGGAACGTGATGGCAAAACGGTGCGATTCATCGCGCACCTGTTTAATTAGATAGAGCGACGCAGACCCGGTCGGCAGCACGACGGGAGTCTCGTCCCAAGGCACGAAAACCTCCTCATCGGCCTTTGCCAGGCCACAAACTGGTATATCGAGCCCAAGAGCCTCAAGTTGCTTGATCGCAGCGGTCAATTGCGGCTTACCGCCATCGACAACGAGCAAATCGGGGCGCGAGCCAAAGCGCTCGTCGGCCATACGCTCGGGAGCATAACGTCGTCCCAAAACCTCGGACATCGACACGAAGTCGTTTGCCTCGTCCAATTCGGCCTGAATTTTAAAACGACGATACTGACTCTTGTCGGCGCGCCCGTTGGTAAACACCACCATCGAGGCGACCGTAAAGGTGCCATGCAGTGTAGAGATATCGAAGCACTCGATACGCAACGGCGGCGATGGCAGCGCCAACGCACTTTCGAGCTCCAGGAGCGCTTGATTGGTGCGGTCGTCAGCGTACCCCGTTCGCATCATGTAGCGCATGAGAGCATGGCGCGCATTTTTGGATGCCATATCGAGCAGACGGTGCTTTTCGCCACGCTGCGGCCTATGGAGATGGCAGGAACGCTCACGCTTGCCCGCAAGCCACTCCCCCAGCGCCTCCGCATCCTCAAGCTCGACGGAAAGGTTGACCTCAGCTGGAATATCAGCCGTCTCGTCGTAATAGCGCTTAAGAAAGCCCGACTGGAGCTCTTCCTCGTCAACATCAAGACCCTTGTCGAGAATGAACTCGCAGGTGCGAACTGTTCGGCCCTCGCGAACGACGAAGACGCAAGCGGCGGAGATGGTCTCCTCGCGATAGAAACCGATGACATCTATATCGACACTGGAGGGAAAAACGACTTGCTGACGATCGTCCAGACCCCTGATGACCTCCAAACGACGTTTGACGCGTGCCGCGCGCTCAAAGTCGAGCGCCTCAGCGGCATCCGTCATCTCGGAGGTCAGCTCATCGACGACATCCTTGCGATGGCCCGACAAAAAGCGCTCGACGCGCTTGACGTTCTTGGCATAGTCTGCCGGGGAAATCGCGCCGACACACGCACCCGGGCCGCGCCCGACATGGTAGTCAAAGCAGGGGCGCCCGTTTTGCGCGCAAATCATATTGACGATGTCTTCCTCGCCCTTGTGGGACTCGACGATACGGCGACAACGACGCCACTCCGCACAGGATGCGGAGCAGATGGGGATAACCTTGCGCAGCGTATCTATCGTCTCACGTGCCGCGCGGCTATCGGTATAAGGTCCAAAATAGCGCGTTCCCGGCTTATGACGCTCACGCGTGTATTTGATAGCGGGATACAGGTCGCCCTTTGTAATGGCGATAAAGGGGTAGCTCTTGTCATCCTTGAGGTCGACGTTAAAGTACGGATGGTACTGACCAATCAAATTGCGCTCGAGCACCAACGCCTCGTGCTCGGTCTCCACCACGATATAGTCAAAGCTCGCCACCAGCTGCATCATAAGCGGGATCTTCTGGCGCTCGTCCTGCAGCGTCACGTACTGACGCATACGGGCGCGCAGGTTTTTCGCCTTGCCCACGTAGATGACATCGCCCTTGGCGTCTTTCCAAAGGTAGCAGCCGGGCTGCGTGGGAACGCGCGAAACCTGCTCGGCAAGCGTTGGAATGTTGTCGTGACCGGCCACGCGCACCTACTTGCGACGAAGCAGCGCCGAGACCTCGGGCATCTTAAGGATGACGGCAAGGCCAAAGGTAACAGCAAGCGAGACGACACCCGCAACGCAAACGTAGCCAAGAGTAATCAGAATCGAGCCGCCAAGTGCCCCGACAAAGCGTTCAAGCGCCCACATGACGCCGGCGCCTGCGGCAGCACCCAGGCCACCGAGCAAAAGGCCAAAGAAACCGCCATGCAGGATGGATTTAACCTGAAGACCACGCAGGCGGCGACGCAGCCACCACAGCGAACAGCCGACCAAGATCACGTAGTCGACGACATACGAAAGCGCGATTGCCGGCATACCGAAGCCCAGCACAACGCCAAACAGCAGAACCGAGCCGGCCTGGCCGATGGCGGAATACAGGCAATAGCGGCTATAGGGCTTCATGTCGAGCAAGGCAGAGAAGCTCTTCTGCATCAGCACGACCACGCCGTAGAGCGGCAGCGAGAACGCCAGGTAGACAAGGAACTCGGACACCAGCGCCACGCCGGGCTCATCGAACTTGCCAGCGCAGTAGATCATGTTGAGCGGACGCGCGAAGACAATCAGGTACAGCGCGAACGGAACCAGGAAGAACAGCATCTGGGCGACGCCACGCGAAATGCCCGTGCGAACGCTGTCGTAATCCTTCTCCTGTGCGTCGTGAGAGAGCTCGGTATAGAGCGCCGTCGAAAGCGAGGCGGCAATCAGCGCGTAGGGCAGCGTGTACCACAGGCGCGCATAGGCGATGACGGAAGGACCGGTCTCGGGCTGGACCACCAGCGCGGCAGCGTTCGTGATAGAAGTCGAGACAAACATGCACACCGTAGCGAGCAGCGTCGGGATACCGAGCGCAATCGTCTGGCGCAGTGCGGGGTCCTTAAAGTCGATATGGATATGGGGATGCACGCCGTGCTTGCCAAGCGCGGGGATCTGACAAGCCATCTGAACAAAGACACCGAGGGTCGTACCGGCCGCAATCAAGATGATGCCGGCACGTTCGCCAAACTGTGCGGACACGGGCGCAAAGCCCATAAAGCTCGCAATGACGATCACATTGTTGAGGACCGGGGCAAACGTCGACCAGAAGTAGTCGCGGTGTGCGTTGAGAACGCCCGAGAACACCGAGCCCAAACCATAAAACAGAATCTGGATGGCGAAGAAACGGAACATGAACGCAGCGGTATCCATGCTGCCGCCGCCACCCGAAAGGAACGATTGCGTCCAAATAAAGCCCGGAGCGAACACGGTCCCCAGCAACGAAATGCCACCCAGCACCAATAGCAGAATACCGAGCAGGTTGCCCACGTACTCGTTCGAGGCCTCGCGACCCTGCTCACGCCTCACGCCCATGTACACGGGCAAAAACGCCGTCACGAGCATGCCGCCCATCACGAGTTCGTAGAGCATATTGGGCAGGTTGTTGGCGACCTGATAGGAGGACGAGAGCAGCGACATGCCGATAGCGGCCGCCATTGCCCATGTGCGGATAAAGCCGGTGACGCGAGACACGATGGTCAGGATGGTCATAAGCCCGGCGGAACGACCAACCGTGGAGTAGTCCGACGAGCCCATATCATCAGTGCCATCTCGCGACGAAGAAGCTTCGGATGAGGGTGTCTGAGGCGCAGATTCTTTTGCAAAATGAGCTCCGCACTTCAATTCTTCCTGCGGCATCGCTCAGTCCTCTCTCGTAATCGGGGCGACCGTCGCCCCGCAAAATGCAATTAAATCATCGGGTGCAAGCTCAAGCTGATAACCACGCTTGCCTCCCGAAATAAAAATGGTATCCCAAAGGACACATGTCTCATCAATGAGCGTCCGGTAGCGTTTTTTCATACCGACCGGACTGCAGCCGCCGCGAACGTAGCCAGTCGCCGCAAGCAAATCCTTCACATGCATCATGGCCAAGGACTTCTCCCCCGCGGCACGCGCGGCGGACTTTAGATCGAGCTCGTCGGCAACAGGGATGCAGCACACGACATGGTCGTTGGACGGCGTCACGCAGACCAAGGTCTTAAATCCTTGTCCGGGCTCCTCGCCAAGCTGCTCCGAAATCGCGACCCCCAGGCCCGCCGACTCATCACCATCGTCTTCGTACGTATGTAGAACATAGGAAATGCCGGCGCTTTCCAGCTCGCGCATCGCATTGGTTTTTGGCGTCTTTACAGCCTTTGCCATGGCATATCCTTTCCCTCGCATTCGGACGCAAGGATTAAGTATATGTCCAATTCGGCTGCATACGTCACTTCGACACAGCAAGCGCCATCGAATCACAAGGAGTCGATGGCGCCCATAAACTGAATCGCCTATTTATTGAGCATCAAGTTGAGCCTGACGCTCCCGGTCACGCCTGAGCAACGGCGCCAAAAACTTGCCCGTATAACTTTGCGGACAGTCCGCGACCTGCTCCGGTGTGCCCGAAACCACGACGGTTCCGCCGCCGTTACCGCCCTCGGGGCCCATATCGATCAGGCGGTCGGCAACCTTGATGACATCAAGGTTGTGTTCAATCACCAGCACCGTGTTGCCCGCATCGACCAAGCGCTGCAGCACATCGAGCAGCTGGCGGACGTCCTCAAAATGAAGGCCGGTCGTCGGCTCATCCAAAATATAGAACGTCTTGCCCGTCTGGCGTCGATGAAGCTCCTTGGCGAGCTTCACACGCTGCGCCTCGCCGCCCGAGAGCGTCGTGGCGGGCTGGCCCAGGCTCACGTAGCCCAAGCCTACATCGTACAGCGTCTGGAGCTTGCGCTTAATCTGCGGGATATTCCCAAAGAAGGCCAGTGCCTCGGTGACGCTCATGTCGAGCACGTCCGAGATGGTCTTACCACGGTAGGTGACCTCAAGCGTCTCGCGGTTATAGCGTTTGCCGCCGCAGACCTCACAGGGGACATAGATATCGGGAAGGAAGTGCATCTCGATCTTAATTTGTCCGTCGCCCTTGCATGCTTCGCAGCGACCGCCGCTCACGTTAAAGGAGAAACGTCCCGGCGAGTAGCCACGCGCCTTCGACTCCGGCGTACTCGCAAACAGCGCGCGAAGATCATCCCACAGGCCAATGTACGTAGCAGGGTTGGAACGCGGCGTGCGACCAATCGGCGACTGGTCGATGTCGATCACCTTATCGATGCACTCGATACCCTCGAGCTTTTTGTACGGGCCCACAGGACGCGTCGAGCGATGAATGGCATTCGTAAGCGCAGGTGCGATGGTGTCGGTAACCAGGGAGCTCTTACCCGATCCCGACACGCCGGTAACGACCGTAAGCGTACCAAACTCGATCTTGGCGGTAACGTTTTTGAGGTTGTTGGCGCGGGCGCCCGTAATCTTAAGGCAGCCGCGACCGGGCTTGCGGCGTTCATCGGGAACCCGAATCATTCGCTTGCCGGTCAGGTAGGCACCCGTCATCGAATCGGGGCACGCCATGATATCGGCAGGCGTTCCCGCGGCGACCACGTGTCCGCCGTTCACGCCCGCGCCGGGGCCCATGTCGATCACATAGTCGGCAGCACGAATCGTATCCTCATCATGCTCGACGACGATGACGGTATTGCCGATATCGCGTAGGCGCTCAAGCGTCTTGATCAGGCGCTCGTTATCGCGCTGATGGAGGCCAATCGATGGCTCGTCCAAAATGTACAGGACACCCATGAGGCCGGCGCCGATCTGCGTTGCCAGGCGAATGCGCTGGGCCTCGCCTCCGGAAAGCGTCGCCGAGGCACGATCGAGGGTCAGATAGTCGAGTCCGACATCGACCAGAAAACGCAAGCGCTCCAGGATTTCCTTGACGATGCGCCCGCCGATAAACTGTTGGCGCTCGGTGAGTTCCAAGCCCTCAAAAAACTCGAGCGACTCGCGGCACGATAGGCAACAGACCTCGTAAATGGACTTACCGCCTACGGTAACAGCGAGCATCTCGGGGCGCAAACGAGCGCCGTGGCAGCTCGAGCACGGCTCCTCGCGGATGTACTTCTCCAAGCGCGCCTTGGTGTTCTCATTCGTCGTCTCGGTATAGCGCTCGTACAGGATATTGCGCACGCCCGAGAACTTGGTGTCCCACTGGCTGCGGCGCCCATCGAGCTTTTGATAGTCGACCGAAATCTTCTGGTCGCCCATGCCGTCTAAAAACGCGCGACGCACCCGCGGAGGCAGATCCTCCCACGGCGTATCGACGCTCACCTTAAAGTGTTTGCAGACCGCAGCGAAAATCTGTGGATAGTAGTTAGAGTTGCCAAACAGGCTGCCAAAGACCCCGTCGGCGATCGACTTCGAGGGGTCTTCGATTAGGGCCTCGGCATCGACCGTCTTCTTAAAGCCCAGGCCATCGCACTCTGGGCACGCGCCATAGGGCGCGTTGAACGAGAAATCACGCGGCTGCAGGTCATCGATGGAGTGCCCATGCTCCGGGCACGCTAACGCCAGCGAATACTCCAGCAACTCGCCTTCGGTCCCCTCGGGAGCGTCGCGGTCGGGCAGCAAGTATACGTTCACATTGCCGTGCGCCAGCACGGTCGCCTGCTCAACAGACTCGGCGATACGGCCCAGAGAGTTCTCACGGATCACGATGCGGTCGACCACGACCTCGATATCGTGCTTGAACTTCTTGTCCAGATCGATCGGATCGTCGAGCGAGCGCACTTCACCGTCGACACGCACGCGGCTAAAGCCCTCGGCGCGAAGATCCTCAAACAGTTTGGTGTACTCGCCTTTTCGCCCGCGCACCACCGGTGCCAGCACAAACGCGCGGCGGCCCTCCCCCGCCGTCAAGACCTTGTCGGCAACCTGGTCGGTCGTCTGGCGCTCAATGACACGGCCGCATTCGGGACAGTGCGGGGTGCCCACACGGGCGAACAGCAGGCGCAGATAGTCATAAATCTCGGTTACGGTGCCAACCGTCGAGCGAGGGTTTTTAGACGTCGTCTTTTGGTCGATCGACACCGCCGGCGAAAGGCCGTCGATTGAATCCAAGTCGGGTTTGTCCATCTGTCCCAAGAACTGGCGCGCATAGCTCGAAAGACTCTCGACGTATCGACGCTGGCCCTCGGCATAGATAGTGTCAAATGCCAGCGAACTCTTGCCCGAGCCAGAAAGACCGGTAATGACCACGAGTTGGTCACGCGGAATGGAAACATCGATATCACGGAGGTTGTGCTCACGGGCGCCGCGAATAACGATAGAAGAATCAGACATGGAAGCTCCTTGCCTCCTATTGCATCGAATCATACTGCCGATGAGTTTAGCGCACTCGACGCGCACAGGTGTTCGTAATACAAGATTCGCAGACCTTTAGCTTTGCGTATCGGGCGCTTTGTTTCTCGAAATGCCGTGGAAAGGTTACAGTAATCTAATACTGAACTTAATTTGCTATACCAGAGGAACGTCCATGACCGAAGATATCCCCCTTGAAATCACTTCGAGCGACATGGCCAATCTGCCCATATTCATCGCCGTCCTTATCGTGGCCGCCGTCGTCGTGCGCGTGTATTTTTCAATCAAACGCAACGAAAAGCCACCCATTGCCCGCGTCTTTTGGTGCGCGACGCTCCTCATCCCGCTCGGCGTGGCAGCTGCATGGGTTACGAATCAATTGCTCGTAAATGAGGGCAGCTCCCTATGGGTCCTTTCTTATTCGGCGCTCGGTGCTGCCGCCGTCATGCTTCTTGTCGAGCCCTTGGTTTCGGGACTTATCGACCAAACCGACCTTGCGACGGGAACGGTTGCCTGTATTTGCCGTGACATCCTTGTCATCGCCGCTGTTTCAGCGCTCTCGTTCGTTTCACTCGAAATTGCCTGCAACGAAACGCTCTATCGCATTCCCGCCAACTCATTCGGGTTTTCCGTCGGGCTGCTCGCGACGGTTCTGCTCTCCCTTTATTTGCTGGGACAGCGTCATGGAGGCGTCATGGCTCTCGTGCCCGTCGTCTGCTGCATCCTTGGCATTGCCGAGCACTTCGTCATAACGTTTAAAGGCGAAGCCATCCTGCCAAGCGATATCTTGGCCCTTGGCACCGCAATGGAAGTGAGCGAGGGATACGAGTTTACCTTTACCGCCGGAATCGTAACCTCTCTCGCCCTGCTGGAGATTTCCCTGGGGCTTCTTTCGCTCATCCGACCGCGAAAGCTCCGTACGCCCACCCATGTCTTCCCCGCTATCGCCGCTAACCTCTGTGCTTTTCTGCTAGTGACCGTTGTGGGGCTCTCAGGCTTTTCCAACATCGACTTGGAGCAGGCGCTGGATTTTGGATTTGACCGTTGGCAGCCCATCACCACGTATGCGTCTCAGGGTTTTATCACTTCGTTCACCGAAATGGTCAACGAGTTGCCCATTGAGAAGCCCGAAGACTATACGCCCGATGAGGCGCAGAGCATCGAGCAGGAGCTCGCCACCGTCTACGACAGCACATATGGCTCGAGCGAACAGCGCGCGGCGGCCGTTGCCCAGTTCAATGAAATCAAGCCGACGATTGTTGCCGTCATGAACGAGAGTTTTGGCGACCTTTCGTGCTTTGAGCAGCTCCAGGCGGCCGGGTACACCGGCCCCGCATTCTACAACTCGCTTCCCGACACACTTGTTCGCGGCACCATGCTCGCTTCGGTCGCCGGTGGCGGAACGGCGAACTCCGAATTCGAATTTTTGACCGGAGCGACAACGGCCTTTGTCGGATTAGGCAAAATCCCCTATCAGCTGTATCAGATGAATGGCGTCAACAGCCTGGCAAAGGACCTTAAAGAGCTTGGGTATACCGCTACCGCTATGCACCCGCAAAACCCCGTCAACTACCATCGAGATAAAATCTATCAGCAGCTGGGCTTTGGAGACTTTCTTTCAATCGGCGATTTCGAAGGTGCGCCCTATTACCATGCCGGCGTATGCGACTACGCCACCTACGACAAGATACTCGACCTGCTTAGAACCGACGAAGCGCCGCAGTTCATCTTTGACGTCACGATGCAAAATCACGGCGGCTACGACTATGGCACCGTTCCCGCCGAAGAGCTGACAAACTATTGGGTCGAGGGAGCCAGCGAAGGCGCCAACAGCGCGCTCAACACCTATCTCACCTGCATCAACGCATCCGACCGGGACCTCGAGTACTTTATCAACGAGCTCCGCAACATCGGCAGACCGGTTGTTCTTGTCTTTTTTGGCGACCATCAGCCGAGCGCCGCAACGACTCTCAACGACGAGCTGTACCCTCAGGAAGATACGGCAAGCCACGCTTTCCGTATCTATCAGTCGACATATCTCGTCTGGGCTAACTATGAGATCGCCGGCAATACCGAGCTCAACGTCTACGACACCGTCGGGGCAAACGAGATTGCAGCCATTACCCTTAATAAGATCGGCGCCCCGCTCACCAATTACCAAAAGGCCCTGCTTGCGACAAGGTCAGATGTGCCCACCATCAATGTCGCCGGCTATCTCGGTGCCGACGGGCTGCGCTACGACTTGGAATCGGAAGACAGCCCCTACGCCTCGACGATCGACAAGCTGCAGCGCATGCAATACCTCGAGTTCGCCAGCAAAGTTCAGTAAGCCCGCCCATTCGCTTGGGCCCATCGTATTGCAAGCACGCTCGGCCCAAACGCATCGCAAATGACTCCCGCTCGCAAACGAGGGTACAATGACGCTCGTGTCACATCGCGGGGCCCCGGCCCCAGCATATACAAAGGAGTCATACATGGGTTGCGAACACGCACAGGCCGCCGGCGGACAAACGTCGCCGTCGCAATTTGAGGAGAACACGCTGTCCGAGGTCAAGCGCGTCATCGCCGTGCTTTCCGGCAAGGGCGGTGTCGGCAAGTCGTTTGTCACCGGTGCCATCGCCACCGAGCTTGCCCGTCACGGCCACAAGGTCGGCGTCCTCGATGCCGACATCACCGGTCCCTCTATCCCCAAGATGTTCGGTATGAGTGGACGCCACGTCCATGCCCTTGGCAACCTTATGCTGCCCGAAATCTCCGAGCACGGCGTCAAGGTCATGAGCTCCAACCTGCTGCTCCAAAACGAGACCGACCCCGTCCTTTGGCGCGGTCCGGTCATCGCAGGCGCCATTAGGCAGTTCTGGAGCGAGACCTCGTGGGGCCCCATCGACTACCTACTGGTCGACATGCCTCCGGGAACAGGCGACGTCGCGCTCACCGTCTTCCAGTCGCTGCCGGTCGACGGCATCGTCATCGTCACGAGCCCGCAGGATCTGGTCTCGATGATCGTCGCCAAGGCGGTCAACATGGCCGAGAAGATGAACGTCCCCATTCTGGGCATTGTCGAGAACATGAGCTATATTGAGTGCCCCGACTGCGGCAAGAAGATCGAGGTCTTTGGCAAGAGCAAGCTCCCCGAGGTCGCAGAGCGCTATAACCTCGACATCTTGGGCCAGCTTCCCATTAATCCGGCACTCGCCGAGGCCTGCGATAAGGGCGAGGTCGAGACCGCGCTGCCCGATGGCATGTTGCCCAAGGCAGTCTCTGCCGTCGAGGCTATTACCCCGCACGAGACCGACGAGACCGACGAGGCCTAAGTGAACGCGAGCGCCCTCTATGACGTCTTGGTAATCGGCGGCGGGGCTTCAGGCCTCGCCGCCGCCATTACGGTCGCACGCGCTGGCAAAAGCGTCTGCATCGTTGAGCGCGATGTCGCCTGCGGCCTCAAGCTCCTTGCGACCGGTAACGGCCGTTGCAACCTCTCCAACGAATCGATTGATCCTCAGCGGTATAACCACCCCGCATTCGTCGAATCCGTCATGGGCCCCCAGCCCGAACAAGAGCTTATGGGTTTCTTCTCCTCGCTGGGTATCATGACAACCTCCGAGGAAGGCCGGCTGTACCCGCGCTCCCTTCGCGCCGAATCGGTGCGCGACGCGCTTCTCAACGTTTGCGACCGCCTAGGTATCACCTTAATCTGCGGAGCCAACGTTGCCTCGGCGCACAAAGCTTCCGAAGGCTGGGCACTCCAAATAGACCGTCCAGCGCGGGCGCTCAAGGCAAAAAAGCACGATGACCGAAAATCGGAGCTCCGCTCGCTTCGGAAAGCGCTCGCCGATGTCCCTCGCAAGAACGAGGCCCTGCAGGCACATGCCGTAATTATCGCTACGGGCGGCAACCCCACCGGTATCGCCGATACGTTTCGCCTCCCCCTCACTTCGCTGCGCCCCATCCTCTGCCCCGTATCGGCAACGGTCGTTGGCGATCGGGCGGCACTCAAGACGTTGGATGGCCTGCGCGTCCGTGCCCGCTTGACGCTCGCCCACAATCATAATGAGCTCTGGCACGAAGACGGTGAAGTGCTGTTTCGAACCTTCGGTATCTCGGGCGTCGCTGTCTTCAACCTCTCTCGTCGTATCCAGCACGGCGATACGATCCTGCTCGACGTTTTCCCCGACCTCTCCAAAGACGAGTTGCTCGATATGCTCAACCGGCGCGTTGAGCTGCTCGGCGGCTTTTCGCCCCGCGATCCCCGTTGGCTCGACGGCATGCTCGCCCCGCAACTCTCCCGCGTCGTCTGCACAGCGTTCGAGCAGTGCCATCCAGGCTCCAACGATGTCATCCACCTGGTCTCGATCCTCAAGCACTTTAAGTTGCTCGTCGAGGGAACAGCCGAGGAGCGCTCAGCGCAGGTCACGCGTGGTGGCATATCTGTCGAGAGCATCTCAACACCCAGCCTACGCGCGCGCAGCGTTGTCGACGCCCCGCTTTACGTCTGCGGTGAAGCGCTCGACATCGACGCCGATTGCGGAGGCTTTAACCTTGCGTGGGCCTGGCTCTCGGGCATTCGCGCTGCAAGCAGCTTGTAGCCGCGCAGTCTATAATCAAAAACACATTCGGGCCGTCTGGGATACCGGACGGCCTCTTTCTTGCCTCTAAGGAGACCTCGATGATCGAAATCACCCAAGTCAACGCGTCGCTCGATGAAGCCGGCGATGAAAATGCCTGTCTCATTGTTGGCAAGCGAGTCGCCAAGCGCGTCCTACGTTGCAAGTACTCCGAGATCAAGTCCATCGAGCTCCACCGCAAGTCAATCGACGCTCGCAAAAAACGAGACGTCCATTTTATCCTGAGCTTTCGTGTTGAGCTGACTAGTCCCCACCTCGAGCGAGAAGCGGTCGACAGCGTTGCCGAGCGTGACCGTTCGCGCGTACGCGCGATAGAAGACGATGAGCCTTCATTCCCCTCCCCCGCCTCCGACGCGCCTCAAGAACGCCCTGTCGTTGTCGGCGCCGGATGCGCCGGCCTTTTCGCTGCGCTTACGCTCGCCGAAGCAGGTCTTAAGCCCTTGCTCATCGAGCGCGGCGACCCGGCATTTCGCCGCTCGCAGGCGATCGACCTCTTTCTAAAGGAGCGCATCCTCGACCCCGAGAGCAATATCCAGTTCGGCCTGGGCGGCGCGGGAACCTTCTCGGACGGCAAACTCAATACGGGAACCAAAAATCCCGCCCATCGCCTTATCCTCGAAACCTTCGTCGAGGCGGGCGCGCCCCGCGATATTCTGTGGGATGCCAAGCCGCACATTGGCTCCGACATCCTTCCCACGGTCGTCACCGCTATATCCCAGCGCATCGAGCAGCTCGGAGGTGTCGTCCGCTATCGAACGAAGCTCGTCGACATTCGCATCGACGCGTCTGGCGCCATCACCGGTATTGATGTCCAATCGTCCCAAGACGCCGCTTGCGAGCCAATCGAGACAAAGCACCTCATCCTCGCCTGCGGGCATTCTGCTCGCGATATTTTTGAGCTCCTTAAGGGCCACAACGTGGCCCTCGCACAAAAGACCTTTGCCATGGGCGTTCGCATCGAGCATCCGCAGCGCGACATCGACCGAGTCCAATACGGAGCCTCGGCGGGACATCCTGCCCTCGGAGCAGCCCCTTACAAGCTCGTCGCCCATCTTCCCAACGGCCGCAGCGTGTTCTCGTTTTGCATGTGCCCCGGCGGACAGGTTGTCGCCGCCTCTTCCGAGCAGGGCCACCTGTGCGTCAACGGCGCCAGTCTCAATGCCCGCGACGGACGCAATGCAAATGCCGCCCTGCTCGTTAACGTCACGCCAGAGGACCTTCCCAACGATGACCCACTCGCCGGCATCGAGCTCCAGCGCGCCTGCGAGGCGGCCGCCTATCGCCTGGGCGGTTCCAACTGGAACGCACCGGCACAGCTCGTCGGAGATTTCCTCGCAGGACGTGCCAGCAAGACGCCCGGAAAGGTAAAGCCCACCTATCCGCTCGGTGTGACCTGGACGGCAATTGACGAAGCCCTGCCGCAGCATATCGTCGAGTCGCTCCGCCTGGGACTTCCCCTACTCGGAAAAAAGCTACGCGGCTACGACCGCCCCGACGCCGTTCTTACCGGCGTGGAGACTCGTTCGAGCTCACCGGTCACTGTCACCCGAGACCGAACGTGCCATGCCGTGTCGACCCCGGGCCTCTATCCTTGTGGTGAGGGAGCTGGATATGCCGGCGGCATCATGAGCGCGGCCACCGACGGCATCCGTTGTGCCGAAGCCCTGATCGCAGACCTCTAACGCACGAATTCCAGCGCGCAAAAGACACAGGCCCCAAGCTCCACAGGGAACTCGGGGCCTGTTCACTATTTCTTAAACCGTGCACCCTGGCGTTTTCTGCCCGATGCGAACGTGGAACCCTTGCGGGCCTGCGAACGTAAGCGCTCGATCGTCTCGTCCTCAGACGCACCCTCGAGCATCGCTCGAATCTGAACGACGGCATCGCGCAGGCGCGCCGCCTCCTCAAAGTCCATGGCAGCAGAAGCGTTACGCATATCCTCTTCCATGGTTTCGACGATCCGCACAAGCTCGTCATGCGGCAGTTCTTCCAACTGCTCCGCAAGTGTCTGCTCGGGCGCCACCGTTTCCGGCACGCCACCCTCGCCCGACTCATCGGGCGTATAGAATGCGCCATGTCCAAGAGAGTCACCCTTCGAGCGCCCCTTGGAACCCACGGTTTTTTCGGCCTCGGCAATAAAACTTGAGATGTCGTTGATGGCCTTGCGCACCGTCTTGGGCACAATGCCATGCTCTTCGTTATATGCCATCTGAATCTCGCGACGGCGCTGCGTCTCCTCGATGGCCTCTTTCATCGAATCGGTCACAACGTCCGCATACATGATGACTTCGCCATCGGCGTTACGGGCCGCGCGGCCAATCGTCTGAATCAGCGAACGGCGGTTGCGCAAGAAGCCTTCCTTATCGGCATCGAGAATTGCCACCAGTGAGACCTCGGGAAGGTCTAGGCCCTCGCGAAGCAGGTTGATGCCAACGAGAACATCGATCTTGCCCTCGCGCAGCGTTCGCAGGATCTCGACACGGTCCATCGTCGCTGTATCGGAGTGCATGTAATTGACCTTAATGCCGGCATCAAGCAGATGGTCGGTCAGGTCCTCGGCCATGCGCTTGGTGAGCGTGGTCACCAGCACGCGCTCCTTGCGGGCAACGCGCTCGCGAATCTCGTCCTCAAGATCGTCAATCTGACCGCGAACCGGACGCACATCGATCTTGGGATCGAGCAGGCCGGTCGGACGAATAATCTGCTCAACATCGTTCTGGCTCACCCGCAGCTCGTAGTCGCCCGGCGTGGCCGAAACGTAGATGAACTGGGGGATCCTTGCCTCAAACTCATCGAAACGAAGCGGGCGGTTATCGAGTGCCGAAGGAAGGCGAAAACCGTGTTCCACCAGCGTCACCTTACGCGAGCGGTCACCTTCGTGCATGCCGCGAATCTGCGGCACCGTCACATGGCTCTCATCGATGATGCAGAGCATGTCCTTAGGGAAGTAATCGATCAGGGTAAACGGCGGCTCGCCCGGTTTTCGACCGTCCAGATGACGCGAGTAGTTCTCGATACCGTTACAAAAACCCATGGTCTCGAGCATCTCGAGATCATAGTCGGTGCGCTGCTGCAGACGCTGTGCCTCGAGCAACTTGTCGGTCGCCTTGAGCTCGGCCACACGCTTCTCGCACTCTTCACTGATTGATTTCAGAGCCGCCTTGACCTTCGGCTTCTCGGTCACGTAGTGCGATGCCGGCCATACGGGGATGGCCTCGTACTCACGAAGCATCTCACCGGTAACCTCATCGATCTCGGCAATAAGCTCAACCTCGTCGCCAAAGAACTCAAACCGCAACGGATGCTCGGCATAAGGCGGATACACGTCGACAACATCGCCGCGCACGCGGAACGTGCCGCGCGCTAGGTCATAGTCATTGCGATCATATTGAATGTCGATAAGTGCATGGATAAAGTCATCGCGCTCGAGCGGCACCTTCTTGTCGACGTTTGGAGCCAGACCCGCATAGTCCTCAGGAGAGCCAATGCCATAGATACACGAGACCGATGCGACAACGATCACATCGCGTCGAGAGAGCAGTGACGCGGTCGCCTGATGGCGCAGCATCTCGACCTCTTCGTTAATCGAGGAGTCTTTCTCGATATATGTATCGCTTTGCGGCACATACGCCTCGGGCTGATAGTAGTCGTAGTACGAGACAAAGTAGACCACAGCGTTGTTGGGAAAGAACTCTTTGAGCTCGCTCGCAAGCTGAGCGGCGAGCGTTTTATTGGGAGCCATGACCAGCGTCGGCTTCCCCAGGGCCTCAATAGTCTTAGCCATCGTGAAGGTCTTGCCCGAACCAGTCACGCCCAGCAAAACCTGATAGCGATCTCCGTCCCTCACACCCTGCACAAGCGACTCAATGGCCTTAGGCTGAGAACCTGCAGGCTCATAGGGAGACACGACCTCAAACGGCACCTCAGAGCCCTCAACGCCAAAACGTTTGAGCTCTCCTCCAACACGCTCAACTTCAAATTCCGCCATGGATACTCCTAACTCATATATCTGCAGTATACGCAGGCGGCAGGCATAGTCCTATACGAACCGATCGGGATAGAGGGTCTTGTAGCGAACCCAGGCATTATTGACACGAATCAGATACGCCTGCGTCTCGGGAAAGGTGATTGCATTATGAAGCGACGTGCTCTGCTGCGCCCATCCGTCGACATTGCCCATGCCGGCGTTATAGGCGGCAATGGCGCTGTCAGTCGACCCGTTAAAATACGTTAGAAGATACGAAAGATACGCACAGCCAAACTCGATGTTCGTAGCGGGATCGTTAAGGTTGTCGGCGGAATACTCGCTACCATCGACAAGACCCTTGGCAATCATATCCTGGGCAGTCTCGGGCATCAGCTGCATCAATCCCCGAGCGCCTTGATTCGACTCAGCCTCGGGATCCCAATTCGATTCCGACTTTATGACAGCACACACCAGATATGGATCAAGATTGTGCGAAATGCTCGATTGCTTTACATACGCCTCGTAGTCAATTGGATACAAAGGCTTAAAGAAGGCGGCAGGAGCATACGAGTAGACGAGCGAAATAAAGCCGAAGACGAGCACAACGGCAAGTGGCGCAACGCGATACCACGTAAAGAAACGTGTCTTAGGCATCGGCCTCCTCCTTATCCGTTACATCCCCGAAGCCATGGCGCACAAGCCATGCGTCCAGTTGTTCAAAGAGCGAATTATCGCCTCCCGCATTATCGATTACCGTCGTAGCGAGATTGCAAAGCGAAGCCTCATCAGGTTGGCATGCAGAGCGAGCATCAAAATCAGAGGACTCCATACCACGATGAATGGCACGCTCGCGACGAACTGCCAAAGGAGCACTGATAACCAGAATTTCATCAGCCAGGCCAAAAGCATCCTCAAAACCAGTCGGGGCAGAAACCTCGACAACCGCAAAGGGATAACGGGGGGACGAAACCGTACAACAAACCGGATCGAGAATCCTAAGCGAAAGCTGTTCAATGAGAACGGGGTGCACAAGGCCATTGAGCCGTGCGACCGAATCAGGAGAAGCGAAAGCTCGAGAAGCGAGGATGCTGCGGCGAATGCCGCCCTCCTCATCCAAAATATCCCAGCCAAATTCTTCCGCGAGGGCATTGACGATATCGGAGCCTGGCACATACAGCGATTTGGCAAGCTCGTCCAGATCGATAAGCATGGCGCCATGAGATTCGAGATAGCGGCAGGCAGTCGACTTACCCGAAGCAATATTGCCCAAGACAAAAACGGTAAACATCAAGTCCTCCCTAACGCCAATGGGAGTTATTATCGCGCAAATACAAAAGAAGGACTCAAAATACAGCCAAACAGTAAGACAAGCTAAAAGAAGGCGAGTTCTTGTATTACAGCTCTTTATAAAACGCAAAAAAGGGGGAGGCCGCGAGGCCTCCCCCTTCTTCAAGTCATCAGACGGCTCGGTGCCGTCCACCGGTCAGCGGCGCCCTGGCCTCCCACGGGCTGGCCC
>CATWKM010000012.1:0-44728 GCA_958351385.1 uncultured Collinsella sp.
TTGCAGCTTGCGGTACACATTGTCATCGTCCAGCTTCCGCAAATCATCGGAGAACGAGCCATATATAGGGCACGCGCGGCAACGCGGCGAATGTATGTCGTCTGCGGCATGTGCGCACCCTCCTTTACAAGTTGAGGTCAACTATACCAACGGTCATCGACCATGCGAACACCGTTGACATTCGTACGACAGCGTCGTGTGCCGTCGTTTAATAAATAATTATCTTAATTGATAAGAGTTTGTCATTCCTCATTCGGCGAACGGCAAAAACAAAGCCGCCGAGGCTTATATTCCCCGACGGCATTACCCGGCGCTATCGACAAACCAAATGGATCCTGCTGGCATCAAAATGCATGCGCAGCGTCTCGCCTGCTTGCGGCAGCTCGTCGACAGGCATGCGCACTTTGTTGACCTTCCACTGCAGGCGCGTCGGCGCGTCGGCGCGCGGCACGTCCAGCAGCACCAGGCGCTCAAAACGTGAATCGCTCACGCGGGCCACATGCAGGTCGTAGCTGTTGCGACCCCGCTCAGCACGGTTGTCCACATGGAAGTAGCTCGCACGAATACCCAGGTACGCCACGTTATCGGGAACCTCACGGCCCACGTTGAAGGTCATGCCCCAGTCGAGGGCCTCAACTTCTTCGTCGCCGATCTTGCGCGCGCGGCTCGTATTCTTGCAGCCCGTCAGGCGCAGCGCAGCCAAGGTTTGCGGCCGGCGGACCACGTCCTCGACGGAGCCGATCTCCTCCATATGCCCGTCGTGCATCACACAAATGCGCTCGCACAGACGGCACGCTTCGTCGATGTCGTGGCTCACGTAGAGCACGGTACGGTTGCACACATCGAACAGGTCGAGCATGTTCTGTTCGAGCGCGCTCTTAAGATAGGAATCGAGCGCGCTCATGGGCTCGTCGAACATAAAAATGCCCGGATGCGCCGCCACCATGCGCGCAAGCGCCACGCGTTGCTGCTGACCGCCCGAGAGGCGCGCGGGGTAGCGGTCAGCAAAATCGGCCAGACCGAAAATGCCCAGATAGCGCTCGGCGAGCTTTTTGCGCGCGGCGGCGTCACCCGCATCCTTAACACCGGCGCAAACGTTATCGGCCACCGTCATGTTGGGAAACAGCTGATAGTTTTGGAACAGCAGGGCGCATTTTCGCTCCTGGGGCGACAGGTTGATACCCGCCGCCGAGTCAAAAAAGGTCACGCCGTTGACGACGATCTCGCCCTCGTCGGGTGTCTCCACGCCGGCAATGCAGCGCAACGTGCAGCTCTTGCCGCAACCCGAGGCGCCCAGCAGCGCCACACGCTCCTCGCCGGCATCGAGCTGAATGTCGAGGGTAAAGCCCGGATAGCGCTTTTTGATATCCAGAACGAGCGACATGGCTTATCGACCTCCCTTTGCGACCGCGCCATCGCGCATAAGCTCGGCCAGCGCCTCGCGATCGATACGCAGCGCATCGCCGCCCACTGGGTCGAGCGAATCGGCCTGGCTGCCCAGCTGCTTGGCCTGCTTGCGCTCCGCGCGGGACAGGCCGCGCCCGCGGTACTTTTGCGAATGCGCCGTGTACATATTGATGAACAGGATGACCAGGAAACTGAACACGATCACGACGGCGACCCAAAAGAGGGCCACCGACGTGTTGCCGCCCATCCACTCAAAGTAGATGGCGATGGGGATGGTCTGGGTAATGCCGGCGTAGTTGCCCGCAAAGAACAGGGTGCAGCCAAACTCGCCCATGGCACGCGCGAAGGCAAGCACCGCGCCGGCGGCAATCGAAGGCCAGCCAAGCGGCATCATAAGCTTGGTAAAGATGCGACGCTCGGACCATCCCAGGGTTCGTGCGGCGTCGAGCATCTGCGTGTCGAGGCTCTCGAAGGCTCCGAGCGCCGTGCGGTAGACCAGCGGAAACGACACAACGACGGCCGAAATGACCGCTGCGGGCCAGGTAAAAACGATCGAGATGCCGTGCGCGATCAGCCACTGGCCGACACCGGTCGAGCGGCCAAACAGCATGAGGAGCAGAAAGCCGCAGACCGTGGGCGGCAGCACCATAGGAATCGTAAAGACCGAATCGAGCAGGCCCTTGATGCGACTCGAGGTACCCATAGTCTTCCACGCGGCAAACAGGCCCAGTGCAAAGGCAATCACCAGGGCAAGGCCACTCGTTTTAATGGACACCCAAAACGGGCGGTAGTCGATGCCGCCTAAAAAGGAGGCCAGAGAGGTCAAGGGCCCCTGCTCATCCCGCAATACGACAGACGATGCTTCTACCATTTGAGCGCTATCAAGCCAACGCGCGCCGCCCTTGGCATCACCCGAGGCCGATGCAATCACCACATAGCGGTCCCCATCCGCACCACGCACATCAAAGCCATAGGTATACCCGCCGGCATCAAACGTTGTTTCCGCCGTAACATACCAAGGAAGATCAACGTCCCCTAGCTGCGCACCTCCCATGGAGTTTGCGCTGTCGAGCTCACAGACGAGGGCCTTGAGACCCGATACGCACTCGTTGTCCTGCGGATCCAATCCATACTTCTCGGCCGCCTTGGGCGATATCCACACCACAACGCGATCGGCAGCAGCCGCCACTACAAGGTCCACGTCCTCGTCAACGGGAAACCGGTAGCCCTCAGGCTGGCCCTCCATAGCACGAGCGGTCCCCTTGGCCAACCGCTCAAAACCCTCGATCCCATAGGAAAACCCATGAGCGGTCGCAGCAACCTGGGCCCCGTCCTCAGCGTCCCCAGCAAACGCAAATCCCGGCACCCAGCAAAGCGCGAAGGTCAAAGCACAGGCGACAAGCATGCGGAATCTATTAAGCACGAAAAGCTCCAAGCGAATACAAGGACGGAGTGAAACACAAAACGATGGAATTATCGCGCCAAGCCGCACTACGCGGAAAGCTCAAAGCCGTACTTAGCCCAAATCTTCTGAGCCTTCTTGTTGGACAGGCAAAAGTCGATGAACGCCTTAGCCTCGTCGGCATGCTCGGAGCTATCGGCGACAGCACCGGGATACACGATGGGCTTGTGCGAGTCCTCGGGGCACACGAAGGCCCCCTCGATGCCGTCGTAGCGGAAGATATCGGAGCTGTAGACAAAACCTGCCACGCAGTCGCCCGTAGAGACGTAGGCCGCAGCGGTGCCGACCTTGTCGGCCAGGGCAACCTTGTCGGCGATCTCGGGCGCATACTCGCCGTCGTCGCCCTCGGTGCCGGTATAGAGGCCCACAGAAGCCAGCGCCTGGTTGGCGTACTTGCCGGCGGGAACGGTCTTGGCGTCGCCAATGGCGATCTTGCCGCCCAGATTCGCGACGTCGGCGATGGCCTCGACCTTGGTGTCGGAGCCCTCGGCGCGAATGATCACAAGATCGTTGACGAACATATCCTCACGGGTGTCGGCATCGACGAGCTCGACGGTCTCAGCGTCATCCATGGTGCCCTTGGAAGCGGTGATGAGCACGTCGACCGTGGCACCGGCACGCATCTGCTCAACGAGGTCGCCGGACGCCTTAAACTGCGTGTCGGCAAAGGTGGTACCGGTCTGCTCGGTGTAGAGCTTCTGAACCTCGGGCAAAGCCTTCTCGAGCGAGTTGGCGGCAAAGACCTGCAGCTCGACGGTTTCCTTCTTGGAAGAGGCCTTGGCGGAGCCGGCATCGGAGCCGGTCGCCTCAGGCTCCTTGTTGCCGGAGCAGCCGGCAAGCCCAAGGCCGGCAGCGGCGACAGCGGAGAGTGAGACGAATCCGCGGCGAGAAACCATATCGAACATGTTCAACCCTTTCGTACCTTGTGCCCGGGTACCCCACCGCGGGCTTTATTCTGTAATTTGATTATACTTCGATGCGAATAATGATTATGAGAAATTATTCTCGTCTGAGAATATAGTTTCAAGCATGCCTACAGAATGCCGTCCCCTTGGGCGCAAATAAAAGGCGGAGCAGCCGTTCAGGTCGCTCCGCCGCAGGTAAACCGCTTAGTTGGTATGTCCGCCGCCCGCTGTCATCTGAGCCGCATGCTCCAGCTGGTCCGCTATGGCCTCCCAGCTTTCGCGGGCGGCCTTCGTAGAACCGGGAAAGTTTACGACAAGTGTATGACCTCGTTGCATGCAAATAGCGCGCGAGAGCATAGCGCGGCGCGTCTTGGTCATGGAGTACGCACGGATTGCCTCTGCAATACCCGGCACATCGCGCTCGCAGACGGCACGCGTCGCCTCGGGCGTCACATCGCGCATCGAAAGCCCCGTGCCGCCGCAGGTGAGCACGACATTGGCGTGGCACTCATCGGCGGCTTCCACAATGGCATCACCGATCTCGCTGACGTCGTCGCGCACGACCACATGCGAGGCGACCGTCCAGCCCTGCGCCTCGATAAGTTCCTCGAGTGCGGCTCCAGCCTCGTCCTGGGCAAGATCGCGCGTATCCGAGCACGTCACGATCGATATCTTCAGCTCCATAGCATTCCTCCTACAACACGGCGCCCTCGGGCAGGTCGACGCGAACAACGTCCACGACATCGCCCACCTTGAGGTCGCACGGTCCTTCGTCAACACGCAACAGGCAGTTAGCCCGCTGCATCGTGCCGAGCAGCGCCGAATTCTGCGTCTTGGCCTCGGTCACCAACAGCTCACCGGTCTCGGGGTCGCGCAAAACCGTGGCGCGATCGAAGAAGCGGCGATGCTGTCGCTTTTTCACGCCGTGCGTGAGCGTCGCCTGCTGCACGGGACGCGTACCCTCGGCAAAGCCGCGCATCTTGCGGATCGCCGGACGCGCAAGCATCTCAAAGCCTACATACGCCGCGGCCGGATTGCCTGAAAGTCCCAGGTAGGGCTTACCCCCAAGCAAGCCAAACGTGATGGCCTTGCCCGGACGCATCGAGATGCGGTCAAACAGCACATCGCCCTCGCGCCGAACGAGCGCCGTCACGTAGTCGTAGTCGCCTGCCGAGGCGCCACCGCTCGTAATGACGAAATCGCACTCCAGCACGGCGCGATGCACCAGCTCGGCAATCGCCTGCTCATCATCGGGCGCAATGCCGTAGAACACGGGCTCGGCTCCTGCATCGAGCGCTTCGGCCATCAACGCCGACGAGTTGGAGTCGCGAATCTGCCCGCGCGCCGGCAGCTCACCCGGCGCGACCAGCTCCGTGCCCAGCGAGATAATGCCCACACGCGGCGCGGCATGCACCTTCACGCTCGCATACCCGGCGCTCGCCAACAAGCCGGCGCCCGCCGGAGCCACGACCTCGCCGGCGTGCATCACAACATCGCCGGCATGGGCCTCCTCGGCGGCAGAGCGAACGTTCTCCCCTACCTTGGCAGGCGCCGAGAACCTCACACGCGAACCCTCGTTGCCGTCACCGACGAGCACATCGACGATCTCATACTTCACCACGGCATCGGCACCTTCGGGTACCGGCGCGCCCGTCATGATGCGGACCGTCTCGCCCGCGCCGATTGTGCCCTCAAACACATGGCCCGCAGCCTCGTGTCCGATAACGTCGAGCGTCACCGGCGCCTCGCCAGATGCCTGCGCCAAGTCCGCCGAGCGCACGGCATATCCGTCCATAGCGCTGTTGGCAAACGGCGAGATGTCGATATCGGCCACCGCATCCTCTGCCAAGGGAAGACCGGCGGCCTGCCACACGGGAATCTCGACGACTTCGGTGCGATTCACGTGCGACAAGACGATCGCCTGCGCGTCCTCCAACGGAATGAGTTTCTCAGCCATATACACCTCTAGCATGCTGCGGCGCGCAACAAAAGCGCCGATTCTTTATGTTTCTCTCAGTATAATCCCTCGCCGCCTGCTCAAGACCTGGCCCGCGGCCGCGAATACATCTGTCGGCCGCAAGCCGCGAAACAAAACCAAAACCAACCCACCGGCTCGTCGCGTTTACCGCGTTTTATAATGCTCGTGTTGCAACCCAAAAGAGGAACGTATGACTTTTACCGACAAACCCGAAAGCGCAAACGAAGCGCAGGATCATTCTCAGTCGCTCGACGACGGCGGCTTTTTCTCCCTGAACGACGTCATCATGGCCGGCAGGCATCAGCTCACCCGCTCCGAGCATCTCTTGGCCGCCGACACGCGCCGCAACGCCCGCAACCTACTCGCGAGCGCCAAGTTGCTCACACTCGTCGTCATCGTCTCGCTCGCCATGGGCGTTGCCGCCTGGGCGTTTTTGACCTCGCTGAATATCGCGACCGACTATCGCGAGCACCATGCATGGGTCTACGCCTTGCTTCCCGTTGTGGGCGTTGCCACCGCATGGGTGTACAAAAACCACGGCCTTGCCGCCAAACGCGGTAACAACCTGGTCATCGACTCCGCTCTGGGCACACGCCTCATCCATATGCGCATGGCCGTTCTCACCTTCGTCTGCTCCACGCTCACGCACCTAACGGGCGGGTCGGCCGGTCGCGAGGGAGCTGCGGTGCAGATTGGCGGCACCATCGCCAGCAACATCTCGAGCCTCGCCCACCTCAAAAAGCATGACCACCACGACCTCATGCTCGCCGGCATCTCGTCGGCCTTTGGCGCCGTATTCGGTTCACCCCTTGCTGGAGCTTTCTTTGGCATGGAGATGTGCTTTATCGGCAAGATCGACTACACCGCGGGCATCTACTGCCTGGTCGCCTCGTTTACCGGCTACTTTACGTCGCTTGCCTTGGGAACCGAGTACGAGGCGAATGTCATCGCCAGCGTTCCCAACATGACACCACGGACGGTTGTCATCGTAGTCATCAGCGCCATCATCTTTGGTCTCACCGCACGTCTCTTTGCCTGGTCGGTTCGTACCGTCAAGAGCCTGTACGGCCGCTTTATCACCAATTACCTCGTTCGCGCACTCATAGGCGCACTCGTGGTTTTGGCCGCCTACGCCCTCCTCGACGCCTGGGACTACGCCGGCCTTTCCACGTGGCTTTCCGGCGCCGGGTTTGCAGGCAACACCACCCTGGCGGACGCAGCCATCAAGTTGGTCGTCACAGCGCTTACCCTGGGCGCCGGCTTCCAAGGCGGCGAGGTCACGCCTCTGTTTGGCATCGGTGCGGCGCTCGGCGGCTGGATCGGCTGCCTCGTCGGAATCGACCCCAGCTTTCTAGCGGCGCTGGGCATGCTCGGCGTGTTCTGCGCCGGCCTCAACGTGCCCATCACCACCTGCATGATGGCCATCGACCTGTTCCACGGCACGGCCGCCGGGTTCTTTGTCATCGTGGCCTTTATCAGCTACCTAACCGGCGGACACCGCGGCGTGTACCCCGCCCAGCGCATCATCTCACCCAAGCGCCGTTCGCTTATTGTGGATGAGGGCGGTACGGTAGCGGATGCTATCGAGCGCCACAACGACCTGATAGAGTAGACGTTAGTATTCGCCGTGCAGCCACAATCGGGGGCAATTCGACCCGAGCGCGACCGCACCGTCACGTTATACGCCGGGAGTCGCCCCATGCACGCAACTGATTTTGGTCGCACGCTCATCATCGCCAACCCAGCCGCCCAGTCGGGTGCGGCGCGCGAGGTCGCTGAGCGCCTGCAGCGCTTTTTAGACATGACCGCGCGCTCATCCCAGTTTGACTTGGTACTGACCGAGCGCATGGGGCATGCCAAGGAACTTGCCGCACAGGCCCAGGGCTACCGCACCGTTATCGCTCTTGGCGGCGACGGCGTGATCCACGAGGTCGTCAATGGGCTCATGGCGCAGGAAGAGACGGTTCGACCGGCGCTTGCCGTCCTGCCCGTGGGCTCCGGCAACGATTTTGCCCAAACGCTCGGTATCGACGATTTCTCCGGCAAGGATTTTGGCGCGCTGCTCACCTGCGAGCTGCAACGTCAGGACATCGGGCGCATTCGCTCATGGAACCCTGCAAGCGGTAGCGGCGAGGCGACGGTCGAGTATTATGACCAGACGCTTTCGGTCGGCATCGATGCCGCCATCGGCCTTGGCACCACCGAGCTGCGCAAAAAGACCGGCTTGACAGGCGCGCCGCTCTACACCCTCTCGGGACTTGAGCAGTTTGGTCTGCGCTATCGCAACTACCCCATGACAGTCAGCTTTGACGGCGCGCCCGCCGAGCGCGTGAGGGCGATCATCATGGCGATTCAGCTTGGTCCTACCTATGGCTCGGGCTATCGCATCTGCCCCGATGCCGACCCCTGCGACGGCATGCTCGACGTCTGCTACGCCTGCGGCCCCGTCCCTCGCGCGGTAGCCCTGCCTATGTTCCTTTCGGCCAAGGACGGCCACCATACCAAGTTGCCACCGGTTCGCATGCGCCGCTGCCGCCATGCCGAGCTAACTTTTGAGGAGCCCGACTACCCCATCCAGGCCGACGGCGAGCCCATCGTCGCCTCGCGCATCGAAGTCGACATCCTACCCGGCGCCCTCCAAGCCTGGCACCCCACCCGCTAGCAAGACCAGCGAAACAATCGGCTACTCGTCGCTCCCCGGCTTGCGACGGTTGGCCTTTTTAATCGCGTTGAAGTGCTTGTCATTGAGCCTGCGCTGGCGAGAGCGCAGAGGCACCTTAGTCATTACGCGTCGGCGCGGTGGACGCCCGCGACGCTTCAGCTCAGCGCGCAGCTTACGCAGGCAGCTCGCGCGATTCTGAAACTGACTACGGCTCTCGCGCGCCGTCACAACAATCCCCGTGGGCCCATGCTTCATACGCACCGCCGAGTCCGTCGTGTTCACGCCCTGTCCGCCCGGACCTGTCGCGCGAAACACCTGAACCTCGCAGTCGCGTGCCAACCTCTCGACCGACATCTCGGCATAGCGCGCATACTCGCGCCATCCCATCTTGTTCTCGTCCATATCAGCACCTCCCCTCATACAAAAAATGTGACAAAGGGAAAGTCCCTTTGTCACATCGCATACCAATCGCTTGTGTTGCGCGCTTAGGCGAAGGTGATCTCGCCGGTGTCGCAGTCCATATCGGCGATACGGGCCAGGCTCTCAACGCGGAAGCCGCGCTCGCGGAGCTTATCGCCACCGCCTTGGAAGCCCTTCTCCACCGCGATGCCAATGCCGGCAACCTCGGCACCCGCAGCCTCGCAGATCTTGATAAGACCCTCGAGTGCGCAGCCGTTGGCCAGGAAGTCGTCGATAATCAGGACCTTGTCGCCCTCGGACAGGAAGCGCTTGCCAACGATGACCGGGTACTCCTTCTGCTTGGTAAAGGAGTAGATGGTCGTGGCATACTGCTCGCCGTCGAGGTTGATGGACTGCGCCTTCTTGGCAAAGACCACCGGCACGCCGCCAAAATGCTGGGCTGCAATACAAGCCATGCCAATGCCCGAAGCCTCGATCGTCAGGATCTTGTTGATCTCGACGCCCTCGAACAGACGGGCCCACTCGGCGCCCATGTGGTCGAACAGCTCAACGTCGCACTGGTGGTTGAGGAAGGCATCAACCTTAAGGACGTTACCGGCCTTTACGATGCCGTCATGGCGAATACGATCCTCAAGCTCCTGCATGGCGCAACCCCTTCTCGCGGCAACGATGCCGCGCGATTAATAAACGTTGTTCGATAGTCTACCACGGACCGACCCCCGCCCGCCCCACAAGCCGCATCGCACCACAAACCGGTCTTTTTGGGACGGCGCGAATCGTGGCAGACAGTCTCTCAACACACTAATGGCGGGCGCGCATCCTCACCAAACGCACCATGGCGAGCGCAAAGCCCACAGCGGCCACAGCCATGAGCACATAGAACACCGAGCGAAAGCCGAACAGGAACACATCCGGACGGCCTGCAACAAAACTGGTCACAGCCTCGCCCATCGCCACGCTCATCTGGCCATACAGGATGTGCGACGCCGCCGTAATACCCAGCGCCATGCCCGCATAGCGCGCCAAACTGCCCAAGCTGCCCGCAAAACCGAGCGCCTCGCGCGGGGCCGACCCCATGTACAGGGAGTTGTTGGGGCTCTGGAAGATCGACGTACCGCACGACATAAATGCGACGCAGCACACGATGACAGGGATCGAAGAGTGCTCGTCGAGCGTGCTCACCGCAAAGAGGCCGCACACGTACACGCCCAGGCCCACGGCCGTGGGGCCCTCGCAGCCAACACGGTCCGAAACCGTACCCGAAAGCGGGCCGATAAAGGCATTTACCATCGGCAGTGCCAAAAAGAGCAGTCCGGAGATGTCGGAACCAAAGCCGTGGGCGTCCTGAAAATAGAACGGCAGGATAAACTCGGATGCGCCAATACCAACGAACACGATGAGCATGCAGGCAAGGTTGATGGTGAAGGCCGAATTTGCAAAGCAGCGACGAGCAGCCTCGATCAGGGACATGGGGCGCTCGCCGGCCTCAGGCTTAACATGCGGTAGCGTATAGAGCCCCACGATAAACGAGATGACGCCAATGGGCAGGTTGATGAGGAAGATGCTCTCCCAGGGAAAGTTCGCCACCAGCATGCCGCCGAGCACGGGACCACACATCATGCCGAGGGCCACGAAGGTCGCGAGAATACCCATGGCACGACCGCGCTCGCGCGCCGGAAACGACTCGGTGATGATACCCATGTTGTTAGCCATGGCCGCCGCGCAACCGACGCCCTGAACAATGCGTGCCAGGATAAGAACCTCGAGCGAGGCCGAAAGGCCGCACAGCAGCGAACCGATCGAAAAGACGATGACGCCCAGCTGGAACACATTCACCTTGCCGCGCACGTCGCCCAGACGGCCAAACGACAACATAGCCACGCATGTCGCAAGCAGATACACCGAGCTCACCAGCTGAATGCGATCGAGGCCCACGCCCAGCTCCTTTTGCATCACGGGCAGTGCCACGGTCACGACGGTCGAATCCAGACACACCATAAACGTCATGATGAGCACGGTAAACAGAATCGCCCATTTGTTCTTGCCATGGGTGTCGCCCTCAAGGGCAATGCGCTCGCGGCGCAGCTGCTCTGCAGTTTTCTCCATATCCATCCTTTCGAGTGGTGCAACGCAAAAACGGGGCCCCAATCGCCTGCGAACAGTCGCGATTGGGGTCCCGCCTACGGAATCGGAACGAAAGGTCGCCGAAGCTTTCTGCCAGCATCGGCGCCTTATGCGAACGCTAGCCTAGCACTGCTCGAGCGCCTGCTCAAGGTCGGCAATCAGATCGGCCGTGTCCTCGAGGCCGCACGACAGGCGCACCATGTCGGCGGAGATGCCGCAGGCGATGAGCTCCTCATCGTTCATCTGACGGTGCGTGGCGTTAGCGGGATGCAGGCAGCAGGTGCGAGCATCGGCCACATGCGTGGCGATCTGGGCGAGTTTAAGGCTCTTCATAAAGGTCTCGGCCGCCGCGCGACCACCGTTAAAGCCAAAGCTCACGACGCCGCAGGTACCGTTGGGCATGTACTTCTGAGCCAGGTCATAGTACTTATCGCCCTCCAGGCCCGGATAGCTCACAAAGCGCACCTTGGGATGGCTCTGCAGGAACTTAGCAACGGCCAGGCCGTTCTCACAATGACGCGGCATACGCACATGCAGGCTCTCGAGCGAGCTATTCAGGAAAAACGCCGCCTGCGGGTTCTGCATGGGGCCGAGGTCGCGCATGAGCTGAGCGGTTGCCTTGGTAATGAAGGCACCCTCGCGACCGAACTTCTCGGCATAGGTCACGCCGTGATAGCTCTCGTCGGGCGTGGTGAGACCCGGGAACTTGTCTGCATGGGCCATCCAGTCAAACTGGCCGTGGTCAACGATCACGCCGCCCAGGTAGGCCGCATGCCCATCCATGTACTTGGTGGTAGAGTGCGTGACGATGTCGGCGCCCCACTCAAAGGGACGGCACATCACGGGCGTCGGGAAGGTGTTGTCGACCATCAGCGGCACGCCGTGGTCATGCGCGGCCTTGGCAAAGCGCTCAATATCGAGCACGGCAAGGGCGGGGTTGGCAATCGTCTCGCCAAAGACGAGCTTGGTATTGGGCTCAAAGGCTGCCTCCAGCTCCTCATCGGTGCAGTCGGGGGCGACAAACGTGCAAGTCACGCCCATGCGGCCCATGGTGTGGGCGAGCAGGTTATACGTACCGCCGTAGATAGCAGAGCTCGCGACCACGTGATCACCGGCACCGGCCACGTTAAAGATCGCGAGGAAGTTCGCGGCCATGCCCGAACTCGTGAGCATCGCAGCGGTGCCGCCCTCCATCTCGCAGATCTTGGCGGCGACCAGATCGCACGTGGGATTCTGCAGACGGCTGTAGAAGTAGCCCGACTCCTCCAGGTCAAACAGCTTGCCCATGTGCTCGGACGTGTCGTATTTCCACGTGGTGGACTGGTAGATGGGCACCTGGCGCGGCTCCGCATCGCCCGGATGATAGCCGCCCTGAACGCACGTGGTACCGATAGTCTGCTCGCACATATCCAACTCCCTTACTTGGGTTTTGTTTTATTCGGTTCACAATACCGCTACCCCGCACCCCTCTCAACCCATCCCGCCGATAGGTTATGGGACAAATTAATCAGGTTTATTTGTCCCAAATCTTAAGAAAGTGTTCGATGGCGAAAAACAATGAGATATGCACTGCGGTCTCGATAAGCGAATGCGCCAGCAAGGGTACCATAGGCGAGTACACCACAAACAAGGAGACAACGATGAAGCACATCGATACGACCCAGCTCGACACCACCGCCTGCCAGGCTCAGGCGGCCGAATACCACGCCCGTGGCTTTAACTGCGCCCAGGCCGTCGCCTGCACGCTCGCGCCCGCCGTCGGGCTCGACCCCCAGATCGCCTTCACCCTCACCGAGGGCTTTGGCGCCGGCATGGGCGGCATGACCGAGACCTGTGGCGCCATCTCGGGCGCGGTGGCCATCATGAGCCTTGTGATGAGCGATGGCATGGAAAACCCCAAGACCAAGGGCCAGACCTACAAGCTGTCGCGCGAGATCGCCAAGCGTTTTGGCGAGAAGAACACGACGACCATCTGCGGCACGCTCAAGGGCATCGGATCGGATAAGGGACCGCTGCGCAGCTGTCCCGGCTGCATCGACGATGCCGTCGAGATCTCCTGCGATGTGCTCAAGCAGCTCGCCGAGTAAACGGCAGCGACATAAAACGACGGCCGGCGCGCTTGGAATCCATCCAAAAGCACGCCGGCCGTCGCTGTTAGAACTCGGCAAATTCGGGAGCGCCGACCTCAATCTCCTCGCGCCCCGCCATAAGCTCGCGCATCTTGGCGCAAAACGCTTCCTGCTCCCCCGCTTTAAACACCAAGTGAAGTGTCACGGCATCCGCGTAATCGGTATCCGAAACCTTGGCGCCCGAATCCTGCGCCAAGCGAAGCACCTGCTCATACTGTGGATAGGCTACATGCACGTCAACCGGCACGACACTCGTCATCTCAACGATCTGCCCGGCCTCCTGAGCCGCGGCCACCGCCGCCTGCGTCGCCGCGGTATAGGCGCGCACCAAGCCACCGGGCCCTAACAGCGTGCCACCAAAATAACGTGTCACAACACAGCATACGTTTTTAAGTCCCGCACCGCGCAGCACCTCGAGCGTCGGCATGCCACTCGTGCGGCTCGGCTCACCGTCATCACTCTGGCGCTCGCGTCCATCGACCAAAATCCACGCGAACACATTATGCCGAGCGTCATAATGACGCTTGCGAACCATCTCGATAAAAGCATTCGCCTCATCCTCGGACTCAATATGGATCAGCTGGGCAATAAACCGACTCTTGCGGTCCACAAACTCGCCCGAAGCCTCAATATTCAATTGCAGAGTAAAATAGCTGTCCAACAAAGCCCCTCAACAACAAGCAAAGCAATAAACAGCCTCAATAATACGGCAAAGGCCGTACCGATTGTCAGGGTAACAAAAATGCCAAGTGGGCCTGTAAGCCGGGTTCTGTCGTGAACGGTCATTTATCTTGTCTGCACGTTACCGTGCAGCTCCACGCACGCTACCCGAACGCGGACCGGGCCGGCCCATAGCGTTCCTATTCGCGCTTGCTCCGGATGGGGCTTGCCAAGCCGCCGTGTTGCCACGACGCTGGTGGTCTCTTACACCACCGTTTCAGCTTTTCCCTTTACGCCTTGCGGCGCAGGTGGGAGTCTTCTTTTCTGCGGCGCTTTCCGTCGGATCACTCCGCCCGGCCGTTAGCCGGCATCCCGCCCTCTGGAGCCCGGACTTTCCTCACGCGTGCTGCAAGCAGCACATCGCGCGACCGTCTGGCCCACTCAGCAGTGCAAGAGTGTAGCACACCGTTGCCGCAGGCAATGGCACAACACAAGCGTTCGACACGATAAACCAAGAACCACGCTATGCAGTACAATAGACTTGTCGATGGGCAACGTCGTCAGTCGAGACGCGACCGCGCTCCGCACCCCTCCGTCTACTCGGTGCGTTCCCGCCTCCTCCCCGAGGCGGGATGTTGGCATATTTTATGCACCGACAACCAAATAGCAAACAGATAGCCCGGCATCATCGTGCACCACAGCTGCAAATGCAAAAAGGGACCCGTCCATTGCGGACGGATCCCTTAAAACAAGTGATCGTCAAACCGATTTACTCGGCGTCGGTCTCCTCGTCCTTCTTCTCGGAAGGCAGCGGGGTGACCTCAATCTCGACGCCCAGAGTCTCAGCAGCGGACTTCATGGACAGGGAGATACGACGACGGTCGAGGTCGATCTCCATGACCTTGACCTGAACCTTGTCGCCCACGTGGGTGACCTGAGAAGGCTGATCGACGTGCTTGTTGGCCATCTCGGAGATGTGCACCAGGCCCTCGATGCCCTCGCCCAGGTCGACGAAAGCGCCGAACGGGACAAGCTTGGTCACCGTGCCCTCGACGATAGCACCGACGGGGTACTTCTTGACCAGTGCGCGCCACGGATCCTCGGTGGTCTGCTTGAGACCCAGGGAGATACGCTCGCGGTTGAGATCGACGTCGAGAACCTCGACCTCGACCTCCTGGCCGACCTTGACAACCTCGGAAGGATGGTTGACGTGGTTCCAGGAGAGCTCGGAGATGTGGATGAGACCGTCGATACCGCCGAGGTCGACGAAGGCGCCGAAGTCAACGATGGAGGAAACAGTGCCCTGGAGACGCATGCCAGACTTGAGCTTGGACAGGATCTCGGAGCGCTCGGCCTTACGGGACTCCTCGAGTACGACGCGACGGGAGAGGACGACGTTGTTGCGGTTGCGGTCCATCTCGATGACGCGGGCCTCGATGCGGGTGCCCATGTAGGAGGTAAGGTCCTTGACGCGACGGAGGTCGACGAGGGAAGCGGGCAGGAAGCCACGCAGGCCGATGTCGAGGATCAGGCCGCCCTTGACAACCTCGATAACCTCGCCCTCGACGTTCTCGCCGGAGTTGAACTTCTCCTCGATGCGGTTCCAAGCACGCTCGTACTCGGCACGCTTCTTGGACAGGACAAGACGACCGTCCTTGTCCTCCTTCTGGAGAACGAGGGCCTCGATGGGATCACCGAGTGCAACGATGTCTGCAGGGTTAGCGTCCTTGCGGATGGACAGCTCGCGGACCGGGATAACGCCCTCGGACTTGAATCCGATGTCAACGAGCACCTCGTCATGCTCGATCTTAACGACAGTGCCGTTAACGAGATCGCCCTCATCAAAGTCGGTAATCGTACCGTCGATGAGGTTGTTCATCTCCTCCTCGTTGACATCGTCAAGAGAGAAAATGGACGAGTTCTGAATCTCACTCAAAGGTGGACCCCTTTCGAACTACGGGGCCCCGATTGCTAGGACCTACAGAAGGGTGCGACAAGCACACAACGTTTAGGAACACTCGGGAGCCGACAGATACTAATGTGACGCTTATGCAATCACGTTCGTATAGGTTACGGGGAAATCATTTCGATTTCAAGCGTGAACTGCGTTTTTTTACCCGTGTGGAGACTTTTTCGCAATCTTGTGGACGACCGTCTCCATAAGTTGACGATAGACAGTTGGGCATACGGCTTTGGGGTAAAGTATCCCAGACATACGATTCTGGAACGATTTATCGAGAAAGGTGCCCGCGTGCTCAAAGCAGTCGTTTTCGATATGGACGAGACGCTTCTTAGCATCAACCTCAACGCGTTCATCCTTCGCTATTTTAAGGATGTCTCATCGATGCTCGCGGATATCGGACGTCGCAGCCGCGGGGGCACGATGGCACGCCTCGGCACCATCCTGGTCGACCTCAACGCCAATCGTCGCAACAGTACGGACAATCGCACCAATCTTGAGTTTTACCAGGAAGAGGTTGAGCGCCGGTGCGGCATTTGCCTCTCGGACCCACTTATCTACGAGGCGTTTACCTACTACGATCGCGAAGTCCTGCCGTACAAGAACGATGACATGATCAATGCGAAAGCCATGCCGGGCGCACACGCCGCGCTCCAGGCCGTACAGGATGCAGGACTGCGCTGCGCGCTCTTCACCAATCCCAGTTTTCCCCAGGGGGCCATCGAATGCCGCATGGGCTGGGGCGAGCTGACAGACGCGCCCTTCGAGCTCGTAACGCACATGGGCAACGCCACGCGCTGCAAGCCCGATGCCACATATTATCTAGAGCAGCTGCAGGTCATGGGGCTCGAGCCACATGAGGTCCTCATGGTGGGCAACGACCCCAAGCGCGATTTCCCCAGCCCCGACTGCGGCATTCAAACTGCCTATGTTGGCCAGGGAAAACCGGGACGTGCCACCTGGCGTGGAACCATGGAAGACTTCGCCCGCGACTTTAACGCCGTAGTAGAAGCCTTCTACGAACATCAAGTAGCCGACGAACTAAGCTAGTCCACAAATCTGGAATGAGACAAAAGGTCAGGTACGTTTGCCGCATGCTTCCTTACGTAGGCAGCGACTTGAGGACAAGATGCGATGCCCCGGCGTCCTAGGCCGTAATCATCTTGACGCGCTCGCCGATTTTGGCGTCGCGCTTGTCGGAGATAACAGTAAAGCCCTCCAGGTCGCACACCTTTACATTTGAAAACACATGGAACTTGGAGCTATCGGCGAGTACATAACTCGCTTGGGAATTCCGCATCACAATGCGCTTTTTGATAGCCTCGGGATAACCAGGCGTCATGATGCCACGATCCTCGTCCACCGCGTTGACGCCTATAAACGCCCGGTCAAAGTACAGCTCACGCAACGCGTTCTCCACCATTGGCCCGGTCAGCGAGCAGGTAACGGGATTAAAGTCGCCGCCAATCACCACCACCTTAGCAGCAAGCTCGCCCGTAAACCTACATGCGTAGCCGTTGGTGGTGTAGATAGTCACTGGTTTGTCGACGAGCAGACTCAGGAGCGCCGTCGCGGTGGTACCGGAGTCGACATAGACCGTCTCACCGTCCTCGACCTCCGCTGCCGCACGACGCGCAATCAGGTCCTTCTCACTACTCCGCTGCGCGCCCTTTTCAAAGACACTCACCTCGCGAGCCGCAGAATGCAGTTTGACCGCACCGCCGGTCAGATACTCGATGCTCCCCCGCTTCTCGAGCTCCTTGAGGTCGCGGCGCAGCGTAGACATCGACACATCGGGCATAAAGGCCGCGAGCTCATCTATCTTGAGCAGGTCAGCCTCCTTTAGCTTATTAAGAATCAGTTCATGGCGCTCATACGGAATCATCGGCGTTCCTTCCTTTTCATCTATTTTCAAAGTTTAACCTAATCAAGCCAAACAAAAGCAAAAAGGGCCGCTGCGATATAAGCAGCGACCCCTTATTAGATGGAAGTCGGTCTTAGCCTTGGGCTCATGACTCGTAGCCCCAAAGCAAGACTAGGCGAGCTGATCGTCCTTGTCGGTGAAGATGTAGCCGAGTACGCCGGCGACAACAGCCGAGATAACCATGCCGATCATGGCGAAAGCGAAGTTCATCGGATCGGAGGAGACGAAGGCCGGGAACGTAGTGACGGAGCCAAAGACAAAGGCCGTGGTGACGACCTTGAAAAGGCCGAGGAACGCACCGCCGCAGGCACCGCCGATGATCTGAGCCAAGAAGAGCTTCTTGTTCTTGACAAGCATGCCAAAGAGCGTGGGCTCGATGATGGCAGAGAGGCAGATGGTCACGGCACCGGTCATGGCAAAGCTCTTGAGCTTCTGATCGCGGGCCTTGAGGAAGACGCCGAGGGCGCAGCCGATAACAGCGAAGTTGCAGGCAAAGGTGGCCGGGCAAATGTAGTCGAAGCCATTGGAGGCGATGTTGTTAATCATGATGGGGTTGACTGCCCAGTGGATACCCATCGAGACGAGCACGGACCAGCCGCCGCCCACCAGGATGCCAGCAAGCACGTTGGAGCGGGCGATGAGCCAGTTGACCACGAAGGCGATGCCCTCGCCGGCATAGACACCCAAAGGACCGATCACGAGCATGGTGGCGGGGACCATGATTATCAGCGAGACCGCGGGAAGCACGACGAGCTTGAGGGTCTCGGGCACATGTTCATCCAGGAACTTATAGAGGAACGAGTAGACCCAGATGGCGATGATGGCCGGGATAACGGTGGAGTTGTAGCTCATGAGCACCACAGGAATGCCGAAGAACTCGCTCATGGCGCCGTTGCCTGCATCGCCCATCAAGCCGATAAAATCGGGATAGAGCAAGCAGGCGCAGATCAGGGCCGAAAGGTACGGGCTCGCACCGAAGCGTTTGCCCGAGGAGAAGCCTAGAAGCACCGGCAGGAAGTAGAACACACTCATCGAGAGGGTGTAGAGGATGGTGTAGGTACCCGTGCCCTCGGTGATAAGACCAAGCTGAACCGCAAGAATCAGCAAGCCGCGGAGGATACCGGAGCCGGCCATGGCGGGCAGCAACGGAGCAAAGACACCCGAGATGGCGGAGAAAATCCTGGAGACGATGCCCTCATCGGAGGAAGCGCTCGTGGAGACCTCGGCGCCCGAGCCCTTGACAAGCGGCTCGAACTTCTCATAGAGCTTGGGTACCTCGGTGCCAATCAGCACTTGGTACTGGCCGGCTGAGTTGACGGTGTTGACCACGCCGTCGACTTCCTTAACGGCCGCATCGTCACACTTGGAATCGTCGCGCAGGTTCAGGCGAAGACGAGTGGCGCAGTGCGTCATGCCCGAGATGTTCTCGGGGCCGCCCACGGCGGCAAGAATGCCCTCGGCAGTAGCTTCCCAATCACGTTTCATAGAATGATTACCTCCCCATAGCGCAGAAGAGCTCGCGCACGAGCGCGGCCGCTGCAAGTGCATCGTTTGCATCAATCACGGACTGTATCTTTTCCTGGCCCACACTTTCCAAGGAGTCATTCATAAGCTTCATCATAGCGAGGTTATGAGCGCACTCCCCTTCCGCATCCTCGATAATTGGGAACGTATCGAAGTAGATAGCGTGGTCAAAGGCGTATTTCTTGAGATAGAAGAGCATTTCGAGCGTCTTGACAGGCGTAGCCATGCCGATCATGAGTCCGTCGTCCATCACGCCGTAGCCATCGTTGAGGTGAATGCCGTAGAGCTTGCCGGCACGACCGAAGATATCGGTAGCCATCGCGGGGTTCTCGTGCTTCATGAGCATGTGACAGTAATCGAGCGTAACGCCAAGATTCTCGCGGTCCACCGCGTAGAGGATCATGCCGGTGAGGCCCATCGTATCGATATAGGCGTAGCTGCGCTCCTCATAGGGCTTGTACTCGATGGAGATATGCAGGTCGGGTGCATAGTCGCAAACCGCCTGGAACGCCTTAACGAGGTTGTCAAACACGAGGGTGTAGTCGATCTGGAAGCTGTAGTCAAAGCCGTCATGACCGAGCCAGATCGTCACGGTATCGCCGCCGCAGGTGCGACAGTAATCACAGGCCTCATAGCAGAGCTTAAGCGCCTCCCCAGCGAGTGCGGGATCCTGATTGCCCAGGTCGCCATTGATAAAGTCGTTGCGAAAGCGAAGAGCAGTGCCGTTGAGCTTAAGGTCGTGCGCGTCGAGCTTGGCCTTCATCTCCTCGGCGGAGATGTCCACCACGTGCTCAGGGTAATTAAGGTCCACATGGGTGAGGCCGACGTGCTGGAACTGGTCGAAGACGCGGTCGATGTTCTTCTCACCGGTTCGGTAGTAGGAGTTGATGCGGGTTGCGAATTTCATCGCTGAGCTGCCTTTCCTGTAAGGAAACGTTCAAACGGAAAGCCCCGACCGTTGCGCGCGTTTGGGCAGGTGCCCCTTCCGTAACTACAGTCTATTGCAAGTAATTCTCATTCGCAATCATAGTTTTTCATAAGTATTCATAGTTTTTCAAAGTAAATGAACAGGACACCGTCTTTTACCTGCACTTTTAGTTGATGCAAACATCTGACACTACTTGAAACTAAATGACTATTCCTGATTCTAACTACCGTTTACCGACAATTATTAACCGTTTGCCGGCAAAGAAATGCACCTGCCCACTATGCAGGCAGGTGCTTTACGGCCACAAGAGCGACGACTTTAACAGCAAGATGCAGTGATCCGGAGCCCCTAGCAATCGACGACGGTTTTGCCGATCATGATGTTGAGGATCTCGACGTCGGTATCTTTCATGCCCACACGGCCTACGTAGCCCATACTGGCGATTGTCTGCTCAACGGTATCTTGGATCAGGCCCTCGCCGGCGCGGAAGCCGCGACCCTGCATGGCCATATCATGGCCCAGAATCGCTGCATCGACGGCAGCCGAGATCTTGGCGGCACAGCTCGCCTTGGCGCCGTCGCACACGATGCCGCCCACGTTACCGAGCGTATTCGAGACCGTCGCGCCAATCTGCTCGCGCGTGCCACCGCACAGCCAGGTAATCGCAGCGCCGGCGCCGCACGCGGCGCAAATAGCACCGCAAAACGCCGAGAGCGCACCAATATAGCTCTTGATGTGCACGGCAATAAGGTCGGACAGTATCACGGCGCGCACCAGACGCTCGTGGTCGCAGCGCAGGTAGTCGGCATATTCCATGACGGGCAGCGCGCAGGTAATGCCCTGGTTGCCCGAGCCGCACACAATGGCGACCGGCAGCGCGCAGCCGTTCATACGGGCATCGGAGCCGGCGGCCGCACGCGCACGCGCACGGCAGGCGACGTCATCGGCACGAGCGCCCAGCAGCGTACGGCCCACCTCGGCGCCCCAAGCGTGCGCGAGGCCCTCGGCACTGATCGCGCCGTTCAGCTCAATCTGACGCTCGACGGCCGCGCGGGCATCCTCAATGTCGCCGGCCTCGATAAAGTCGATGATGGACTCGATCGACATGGGTGTGTCGGCCTTATCCGCCGCCCGCTCGGCCACCACGCGCTCGGCGCAGGCGGCACACTCCCCCGCCGACTTGCCGCATACCGGAATACCGTCGAGCGTATGGCACGTGACATTGGTGTGGTGATCGGTAATCTCGACGACCGCGGTATGGCCACCAGCCGTGGCAGTCACCTTGATGTAGAGGTTGGGCACGCCCTCGACGAGCGACACATCACAGTAGTCGGCGTCGACAAGCAGCTCAGTCACGCGAGCACGATCCGCATCGTCAACGCTCTCGAGCACCTCGAGCGCGCTCTTGGCGTCACCGCCCACCGCACCCAGCACGGCCGCGGCCTCAATACCGTGCATACCGCCCGAGTTGGGCACGGTCACGCTCTTAACGTTCTTGATGATGTTGCCCGAGCAGGCAACATCCATATGTTCGGGTTCGCAACCGAGCGTCTGGCTCGCCAGCGCCGCCGCATAGGCAACGGCAATGGGCTCGGTGCAGCCAAGCGCACAGACAAGCTCGCGGTTCAAAACATCGCAAAATGCGGCATCGCGGATAGAATCGGTAGGCATAGCCATCTCCTACATATAACGGGTTGCTCTCGCAAGTAATCAACTTCTCCATTTGATAACAAGGCGACAAAAACCGCAAGCTGGGTTCCGGCAGACGGCCGCCAGAAGCAAATTGGCGGCATTTTGCGTGATGAGCTGATGTTCGCAACCGCTGGCTCGCCACCTTTTTAGTGTGACCCTCGCCTGTGTTTGCAAAAGCAGAGGTCACGACGCTGTCCGCCAACCTGCGCGTCAATCCCCGAGCTTCCTCCGCCCCAGAATCGAATCGCGCGCGTTACGCATGAACTCCCCGTAGCTCATGCCCATCATCTTCACCACGATGAACCGCTGCGTGCCGAACAGGGGTATGAGGAGCAGGGCCGCGGCGGCGAGCCACCAGTACCACGCGAAGGGCTCCACGGCGACGACGTGCCAGATGGTGAACGCATCGAGCGGGAGCATGAACAGGAGCGAGGTGACCATGCCGGGAGAGTATATCCTCGTCTTGGGATTCGCCCTTCCCGCGACGATGTGCGCGAGCGGCTCAATGATTCCCAGAACGAGCGCGCCGATCACGAGCCAGTGGAACTGGGGGAAACAAAACGGGATGAGCAGCATATAGACGGTGATGCATAAGAGGGCGAACTTGGGGATGCGCATGTCGCGCATGGGCATGTCGGTGAGCGAGATGGCAAGCTCCACGAACCCGCCGGGATATTTCAGCTCCTCCCACTCGTGGGCGGCTATCAGGATGTAGTAGAGCCCTATAATCCCCTGGGTCACGGGCATCGACTCCCAGAAAACAACCATGTAGACCGCGACGCAGGCCGTTATTACGGTCGTAACGTAGAGGCTATTGCGGACTATGAATCTGTCGGCGAAGGCCATCGACCTCTCCTCTCCCTTAGATATAATCAACATATGTTCATTGTCTTGAGCGAAGACGATAGATTCAATGGGCACTGTCGGGAAAGTGTCGATCAGGAAACCTCATGGTGAAGACGAAACCGAACAAGAACGACATCAGATACCTCGCAACGCAGGAGCGCATAGAGGAGGCCTTCTGGGGCCTTTTGGCGGACAGGGGCTTTCAGAAGGTCACGGTACGCGCCCTCTCCGAGCGTTCGGGCATAAACCGTGGCACCTTTTACCTGCACGCCGAGGACAAATACGACCTGCTTTCGCAGGTGGAAGACCGCATGCACCAGGGGATGATGGGCGGCGCGGCAATCGCGTCCGACGGCTCTTACGAGGACCGGGTGCCCTCCATGGTTGCCCCCATGATTGCGGGCTCGAGATTCGTCTACGAGAACCGCGAGCGGGTGCTGCTGCTGATGGACGACACGTGCGATCCGCTCTTTTTCTCCAAGTACGCCTCCAAAGTGAAGGCGGCCATGCTCGGAGACATTGGCAATCTTTTGCCGGAGCAGCGCTACGCACTGGCTCTCATGGAGGGAGTTGTCGGCAGCCTTTTTGGCGAGTGGGTACGCGGAGGGATGAAAGAGACGCCCGAGGAGTACGTGAGCATCGTGCTTAACCTCGCCGCGAAACTCGACCTTCCCGCCATTTCGGACGTGCTTCCGCAGGGGCAGCCAGCGAAGAGGTCCTGACCGGCCTCGCACATGGGGATTAGTTAAGAGTGAAGCGCGATGCGGGGTAGAGCGCAAGGGCTCCCCGGAAAGCGAAGAGACGGGATAGGAGGATTTGGAAGAAGAGGAGAGACTGCAAGACGGTGCGCCGAAGGTGGACGTTGCGGAGTGTTCGCTTCCGCTAAAGCGTTTGACCAAAAAACGCCCGAGCTTTTAGGCAAAAGACGCGCTATCATGCAGTCGAACGCGGTAAAACCTTTAGCAATTCCGCCGCACGGACCAGAGAGGAACCACTCATGAAGATCGGTATCGGCAACGACCACGCCGCCGTCGAGCTCAAGAACATCATTTCCGAGCACCTGAAGGAGCGCGGATGCGAGGTCGTGAACTTTGGCACCGACACCTCCGAGAGCTTTGATTACCCCATCGCCGGCTACAAGGTGGGCAAGGCAGTTGCCAACGGCGACGTCGACCTGGGTATCCTGATCTGCGGCACCGGCGTCGGCATCAGCCTGGCCGCCAACAAGGTCGAGGGCGTTCGTGCCGTCGTGTGCTCCGAGCCCTTCAGCGCCAAGCTCTCGCGCATGCACAACAACACCAACGTGCTCGCCTTTGGCGCCCGCGTCGTGGGCTCCGAGCTCGCCAAGATGATCGTCGACGAGTGGCTCGATGCCGAGTTCGAGGGCGGCCGTCACGAGCGTCGCGTCAATCTCCTCAACGAGATCGACCAGACCCGCGGCCTCAAGGTCGTCGACGAGGCCTAAACTACTCAGCGCCACAAGCTAACAGCAAGGGGCCCGCTCGGAACACACATCCGGGCGGGCCCCTTTGTAGATTTTTGGGATATGCCTAGAAATCTACTGATATAAAAAGAGCGTCGCGGATGGAGTTCCGCGACGCCCAAGCCACACGCTAACAGCTTTAAGGAGTCAAAGCTGGTTTAGCCAAAGAAGCGCTTGATCTCGATCTCGGCGTTCTCCAGGCAGTCGGAGCCGTGAATCACGTTGGCGTTGACATCGACAGCGAAGTCGCCGCGGATGGTGCCAGGGGCAGCATCAAGCGGGTTGGTAGCGCCCATAAGGGTGCGCATCTTGGAGACAGCGGAAAGACCGGAAACGACCATCTTGACGACCGGACCGCTCGTCATAAAGTCGCAGAGACCGCCAAAGAAAGGCTTGTCGGCCAGATGAGCGTAGTGCTCCTCGACGGTAGCGCGCTCGAGCGTAGTCATCTCCATGCGCTCGATGACAAGGCCGCTGCGCTCAATGCGAGCAACGATCTCGCCGATCTTGCGATCGCGCACGGCGTCGGGCTTAATCATGATGAAGGTCTTCTCGATAGCCATAAGGTAGCCTTTCAAGTAGGTTCGCGCGTGCCCAAGTCCCATTCCGGCACTCGCCTGGACTGCATCGTAACAGAGTTTTAGCTGCAGTTAAACAAAAAGCTGTTTATTGAAGCGCTGCAATTAATTGAAGCGTTCCATATGTGTCACTTCTGTTTCGAAGCCCGACTAGAGTACCATCCGTCCCACTTTCAACTGCAACGAACAGAACGGGCGGTCGATTGTCGCCCGTGAACGCACCCCCTTCACAACGTGCGCAAATGTCCTACAGAAGTTCTCGACAAGCTCCTTCCTTCTCTATAACAAAACGGGTGCCCACCGTAGCGGGCACCCGTAAAGGCAAAATATGATGAACACACCAGACAGACGCATCCAATAAGCTAATTAGCTCCGTGGCCCATCTCGACGACCTTGGATAACGAGCCAAACACACCCTCATCGGCCGCGAGCTGCGCCTCGGCGCTTCCCAACTGCACGGCAACGGCAGCAGGGGCGGTACCACCCTCGGTCGTGCGCGCGGCGACAATCGACGGGATGTCGAGTGCCTCGGTAATGTCGCGCTCAAAGAGCGGACTTGCCTCCTGAAACACCTCAAACGGCAGGTCCTCAAGATTGCAGCCGCGCTTCTCACACATCAGGACAAGATGACCCACCACGGCATGTGCCTCGCGGAAAGGCAGGCCGCGCTTTGCCAGGTAATCGGCAACATCAGTGGCTGCCAAGTGTCCCACGCCGCACTCGCACGCCATGGCATCCTCGTTGACGGTCCAAGTCGAAATCATACCGGCCATAACCGACAGGCACTGCATGAGCGTATGGGCGGTATCGAGCGCGCCCTCCTTGTCCTCCTGCAAGTCCTTGTTATAAGCAAGCGGCAGGCCCTTCATGGTCACGAGCAGCTGCACCAGGTTGCCATACACACGGCCGCTCTTGCCGCGGATAAGCTCGGCAAAGTCGGGATTCTTCTTCTGCGGCATGATGGACGAGCCGGTGGAGTACGAGTCGGAAAGCGTGATAAAGCCAAATTCGGAGCTCGACCACAGCACGATCTCCTCGGAAAGACGCGACAGGTGCATGGCCATGACGGAGCCGGCGTAATGCAGATCGAGCAGGAAATCGCGGTCGGAAACCGCATCGAGCGAGTTGGGAATCACGCCCGCAAAGCCAAGCTCGGCAGCCGTCATCTGACGATCGAGCGGATAGCTCGTACCGGCAAGCGCGGCAGCACCCAGCGGGCAGTTGTCGGCGGCATCAAAGGCGGCCTTCAGGCGCGTAAAGTCACGCGCGAACATCCAGGAATACGCCAGCAGATGATGCGACAGCAGCACGGGCTGAGCGTGCTGCATGTGCGTGTAGCCCGGCAGAATCACCTTGTCGTACTTCTTAGCCGCATCCACCAGCACATGGCGCAGCTCAAGATTGGCCTCCATGAGCTCCTTGGCCAGCGCCTTGACGCCCAGGCGTGTGTCGGTCGCCACCTGGTCGTTGCGCGAACGTCCGGTATGCAAGCGCTTACCGGCCTCGCCGATGCGACGCGTCAGCTCGCTCTCGATGGACATATGAATGTCTTCGTCGTTGATGTCGAAGGTGAAGTTGCCGGCATCGATATCCTGTTCGATTCCAGTCAGGCCCTTGGCAATCGCTTGCTCGTCCTCGGCACTGATGATGCCCTGGGCCGCCAGCATTTTGGCATGCGCCTTAGAGCCGGCGATATCCTGCTTATAGAGATGTTTGTCGACCGGCAGCGACGCGCCAAACTCCTGCGTGACCTCGGCCACGCCCGCCTCAAAACGACCGCCCCAAAGAGCCATGGAACCGTCCCCTTTCTCCAAATACCAAAACAAGCGCCCAAAGCAATGCGCCATATCGCTAAAGCGATTTATCAACCGCTAGTTTTACACATTCCCCACCGTGCGCGAGGCTGACAAGCTAAATAGCGAAGAAGTGACGCACCATGCACTTGGCGCCCATGGATTCCCTCCTGAGGTTACCCTGCGAGGCGTCAATCCAGGCCTTCAGGCTCATGGGGACCTCCTCCACCTTGGCGGTATCGAGCTCGGGGGCAAGAGAAAGCAAAGAGTGTGCAATAGCGTCAAACATAGTAGGTACTCCTCAGATATATATAGGCGCAGAGCCGCCAAATTGATAGAAAGAGCCCCGCCGGACAACCCCGGCGGGGCTCGGACTCAGCCGCAGATGCGGCATCATATATGCGGGCGGAACGTAGGGGCCACCGATGTTAAGAAGTGTCAGCAAGCATAACGAAAGGTAGGGACCCCGTGCGCCCGTTATGTATCACGCGGATGGGCCGCGCGGATACCAAGGAAGAGAAGCCTTAGGCCTGGGCTGCAGCGGAGCTGGGACCCTGGACCTTAGCCCACGTCTTGAGCGACAGCGTATCGATCTCAATAAAGCCGGCGCTGGCCTTCTCATCAAACGTGGTGTCGCGGTCGTAGGTGGCCAGGCCGTAATCGTAGAGGCTGAAGGGGCTCTTGCGGCCGACGACATGGCAGTTGCCCTTAAAGAACTTCAGACGGACGATGCCGGTCACGAACTTCTGGGTGTCGGCCATAAAGGCATCGAGCGCGTTTTTGAGCGGGCTGTACCACTGGCCGTTATACACGGCGGTGGCCCAATCCTGCTCAAGCTTAATCTTCTCCTTGAGCAGGTCGCCCTCAACGCAAATGTCCTCGAGCGCCTTGTGGGCGGTGATAAGCGTCAGGGCGCCGGGGACCTCATAGCACTCGCGGCTCTTGAGGCCCACCAGACGATCCTCGACCAGGTCCAGGCGACCAAAGCCATTGTCGCCGGAAATCTTGTTAAGGACGATGACGATCTCGGAGAGCTTCATCTTCTTGCCGTCGACGGCGACGGGCTTGCCCGCCTCAAACTCAATCTCGGTGTAGGTCGGGGCGTCGGGCGTATCCTCGGGGTTCTTGGTCATAACCCAGGCGTCGTCGAGCGGCTCGTTCCAGGGATCCTCCAGGTGACCGCACTCAATGGCGCGACCCCACAGGTTGTCGTCGATGGAATAGGGGTTGTCGTTGGCACCCTCGGGAACCGGCACGTTGTGGGCGTGGGCGTAGGCGACCTCGTCCGGACGGCACTTCAGATCCCACTCGCGAACCGGGGCGATAACCTTGAGCTCGGGGTCGAGCGCCTTGACGGCAGCCTCAAAACGGACCTGGTCGTTACCTTTGCCGGTGCAGCCGTGGGCGACGTAGGTCGCGCCAAACTCGTGAGCAACCTCGACGAGCTTCTTGGCGAGCAGCGGGCGGGACAGGGCGGAGAGCAGCGGGTACTTGTTCTCGTACATGGAGTTGGCCGCGATGGCCTTGGTCAGGAACTCATCGGAGAACTCGTCGCGCAAGTCGAGCACCTGACAATCCAGAACGCCCAGGTCGAGCGCCTTCTGCTTCTTGGCATCCAGGCCGGTCTCCTCCTGGCCCACGTTACCGCAGACGCAAACGACATCAAGATTCTTCTCGTCCTGAAGCCACTTGACACATACGGATGTATCAAGACCACCGGAATATGCGAGAACGACTTTTTCCTTGCTCATGGCTGTTTCCTTTCGCCCTTGGTAGCTAGTTAGAACATCGGTCAGTTGCAAGTCATTTCGAGGTCAAAAACCGTGCAATATCAGGTTAAATAGCAAAAAGCAGCACAACATGCCCTAGAAACATGCGTCTATGTCGTGCTAAAACCCAACGACCTCAAAATGACTCTGTTGGGGCATTTAGCCCCATACGGACAGAGACGATTGTTATCGTCGTCGGGAAATTGCGCGCTGGCGTCGGATGGCATTGTCTGCAGTAGTGATGATCTTTACGAACTGCATCTGCCTCTCCTTTCACCTACCGCCGGGCGCAATTCTAATATCGTAAACGGTACCTTTTCCTCGGTAAGCGGTTGTTTTTCCGTCTCCGTTTTCGATGGTCGCTATATTACGCTAAAGTGCCTACAGCGCAAGCGACAAATTCAAATTTCTGAAATTTTTTTTCATTACTTTGTGAAGTGTGGTGCAAATACGCGCCAATCCTGCGAAAATACGCCAGATTACCAACTGGAGGGTTATTCCGCCCGAAACAAATTAGAAACGGAAAGGCGCGTTTTATGCAAACTTTTGAATCTGACGCCGCTATCGGCAACATTAAGCTTCTCGCCGTCGATATGGACAAGACGTTGCTGACCGACGAGCGCGTGCTACCCCAGGGCCTCGATGAGCGCTTGGAAAAGCTCGCCGAGGCCGGCATCGTGTTCTGCCCCGCCAGCGGACGTCCCGCTCCCAAGCTCGAGGAGATGTTCGAGAACATTAAGGGCCGCATCGCTTTTTGCCCCGATAACGGCGCGTGCGTAATCTATCGCGGCAACTATATCTATAAGAGCACTATCGATGTGGCGCTGTATCAGCAGGTGCTTGCGCGCGCCTCGGAGGATTCGCGCGCCGTCCCCGTGCTATGCTGCTTCGACGAGTTTTACGTGCTTGCTCGCGACCATCAATACCACGACGAGCTCAGCGTTTACTACAACACGATCAACTACGTCGATACCTTTGAGGGCCTTGACGTCGAGTCTAACAAGATTTCGATCTTCTTCCCCGGCTACGATGCCGAGCCTGCATTCCGCGAGACCTATAGCCCCACGTTCTCGGATCGGCTCTACGTCACCAATGCGGGCCGCGAGTGGATCGACTTTATGAACCTGGGCGTCGACAAGGGTTCGGGCGTGGCGCATCTTTGCGAGTGCCTGGGCATCGATATCGCCGATGCCGCCGCCGTGGGCGATACCTACAACGACATCCCCATGCTTGAGCGCGTCGGTCACAGCTTTATCGTGGACAATGCCGAGGAGCATATGAACGCGCATGCTGAGTGGCGCATTCCGAGCAACAACGACGGGGGCGTACTGACGCTCATCGACGCTATCGTGGCGGCTCGTTAACGTTGCTCGTCGGACCTGGCCGGGCGCATGGGCCAACTTTTGCTCGGTCAGGTCCTGGCTCGCACGAAGAGCACATTAAGTGCTCTTCGGCTCGTGCGGAATCTACAAAAAGTTGGCCCATGCGCCCGGCCAGGTCCTTGGGTTACTTGCTTGCCGTCTAGATGGCGTCTTGGCGTCTAGATACTTGGCTGAATTTATTTGATTTGAAAAGGGCTCGTTGTTGATACGGGCCCTTTTTCTGTGTGGTCTATATGGCTAGGCTTCAGCCGCTTCAAGATGCTGCGTCTCTTTGATCTTGGCGATCATGTCGATGCGGCGCTGGTGGCGGCCGCCTTCGAACTTTGCGTCGAGCCATTCGTCCACAATCATCTTGGCGAGCTCCTCGCCCACCACACGGGCGCCAAAAGCCACGATGTTGGTGTTGTTGTGCTCGCGGCTGAGTTTGGCCGAATAGGGCTCGGAGCATACCACGGCGCGCACGCCCTCAACCGCGTTGGCTGCCAGACTGATGCCCACGCCCGTGCCACAGATAAGAACGCCCAGATCGCACTCCCCTGCCGCCACGGCGCAGCCGACCTTGTAGCCGCTGATGGGATAGTCAAAACGCTCGGTGGAGTTGGTGCCAAAGTCCACGACCTCGTAGCCGCGCTCCTCCAGGTGCTCCTTGATGATGTTCTTGAGCTCGACGGCCACGTGGTCGTTACCGATTGCGATCTTCATTTACAGGTTCCTTTCGATCGAGCCACATGGCTCTTTGCTATTAACTGACATCCTCTGGCCTGCCGCGGTTAGTACTCCTCTCCCTGACGCAGCTTCTCAAGCGCTTCCGCATAGGTCATGTCCTTGCCAAACAATGCGCTCGTGCCCAAGATGAAGCCGTCGGCACCGATGGCCGAGAGTTCCTTGACGCGCGCGGGCGAGCAGGCGCCGTCGATCATGATCTTGAAGCCGTACTCATCCTTGAGAGCCGCAAGCTGTTCAATCTTCTTTTTAGTGAATTCGATAAACGCCTGCCCGGCAAAACCGGGATTGACCGTCATGACCATCACGTAGTCGCAGAGGTTGAGAATCTCCTCGAGCAGGGTCACCGCGGTATCAGGGTTGACGGCGATGCCCGCAGCGCAACCGAGCGCTTTGATGGCGGCGAGCGTCTTGACCACATAGCGCTCGGACTCGGGATGAATGTAGATGATATCAGCGCCAGCATCGGCAAAGAGGTCGATCTTGGCCGCCGGGTTCTCGATCATCAGATGCACGTCGACGAGCTTTTGCGTGGCAGCGCGCACGGCCTTGATGTCCTCGAGGCCCATCGCAAAGTTAGGTACAAAGCTACCGTCCATCACATCGCAGTGAAAGACATCGGCACCCGCGGAGTCGAGCTCGCGCACCGTGTTGGCAAGCTCGCCGTAATCGGCGCACATCATACTGGGGCAGAGAAGCATAGATGATCCCTCACAAATTCGTCCAAGAGCGTCATTTGGTTAATCGTATAACCAGCTGCGAATCTACCAAATTCCAGTGTATGAATCGGTAAGCGGTAGTTATTCACTCCGTGAACGGTACCTAATTCATGGTTAATCGTATAATCAAGTGTTAACCAAATAGGACGTTATAATTGTTAACCAGCAGGCGTTAACCAAACTGGAGGTCCCATGGCGCAAAAACAGCTCTCAATGAAAGAAATCGCCCAACTTGCCGGGGTCTCCGTAGCCACCGTGAGCCATGTGGTCAACAACGTTGGCCGTTTCTCCGAGGACACGCGCAAACGCGTGCAGGATGTTATCGACCAGTACGGTTACGTTACCAACCAGTCCGCCAAGACGCTTCGCCAAGCGCAGTCGCGCTCCATAGGCATGATCGTGCCCGATATATCCAACGACTTCTTTTCCAAGATCGCCTACCACGTAGAGCGCACGCTTGCGGCGCAGGGGTACTCTGTCTTTGTCTGCAACAGCGGCAACGATCCGCAGCGCGAGCGCGATTACTTCCATAGCCTTGCCAGCAAGCAGGCCGACGGCATCATATGCATCTCGGGCCTGCGTGAGCTCACGGACGACATCGTCACGCGCGGTATCCCCGTGGTCTGCATCGACCGCATGCCGCAGTCGGACCTCGCCATCCCCCACGTGGGGACCGATGACGAACGCGGCGCCTACCTGGCAACGAGCGCACTCATTGACCGCGACTGCAAAAACATCCTCACCATCTCGAGCTTTACCGCAGACTACGACCGCAACGACCGCCTCACGGGCTATATGCATGCGCTCGCCGATCATGGCCTGCCGCTTCGCCGCGAGTACATGGCCTACGTCACCGGCCAGCGTCCTAGCATGGACGAGGCTCAGGATATCGTTGCCGGAATGATCGATGCGGGCATGCCGCTCGACGGCATCTTTGCCACAAGCGACCATTCGGCCGCAGGAGCGCTGCGCGCCGTGCAGGCAGCAGGTCTCAACGTGCCCGGAGACATCAAGATCGTGGGCTACGATGACTCCATCTACTCCAAGCTCACCACGCCGCAGATCACCACGGTTCAGCGCCACCCCGAGCTCATGGCACAAGAGGGTTGCAAGGCGCTCCTCGACCTCATCGCAGGCCGCACCCCCGCTATGGAGACCGTGGCCCCCGTAGAACTCGTGCGCCGCAGGAGCTGCTAACCGCACAGAAAGACGCCGCGGGACGCATCCAAGCCTGAAAACGTTCCGCGGCGTCGGCATTGGCGACCTGCGACCATCGGGCGGCCAGAAGCGTCGCACCCATGGTCATCGCCCGCAAGCTCGTCGCTCGCTACTTGGCGTCGGCCCAGGTTATGCCGGTGCTGGCTTCGGCGATTAGGGGGACGCGGAGGTCTACTACGTGTTCCATGACGTCTTGGACCATGGCGGTTAGGCGCTCGACTTCGTTGACGGGGCACTCAAAATCCAGTTCGTCGTGTACCTGCAAGATCATGTGGGCGACAAAACCCTCTTCTTCCAGGCGGCGGCTTACGCGGGCCATGGCGATCTTGATGATGTCGGCGGCGGTGCCCTGCATGGGATGGTTCATGGCCGTGCGCTCACCAAAGCCGCGGAGCTGTGGGTTTTTGGCCTTGAGCTCGGGAATATGGCGTCTGCGGCCATACATGGTCTCGGCATAGCCCGTCTGCTTGGCTCGCGCCACCACATTGTCGAGGAACGTGCGCACGCCCGGGTAGGCCTCGTAGTAGCGATCAATCATGTCGCGCGCCTCGGCCATCGAGATGTGCAGCGACTGCGACAGTCCATAGGCCTGCTGGCCGTACACGATGCCAAAGTTCACGGCCTTGGCGCGGCTACGCAGGTCGGGTGTCACCTCGGACACCGGCACGCCAAATACGCGCGCGGCCGTCTCGGCATGGAAGTCCTCGCCCTCGTTGAAGGCGCGCACCAGGTGCTCGTCACCCGAAAGATGCGCGAGCAGGCGCAGCTCGATCTGCGAGTAGTCCACCGCCAAAAAGACGCTGCCCTCGCCCGCCGAGAACGCCGTCTTGACGGTACGCCCCAGCTCCGAGCGCGTCGGAATGTTTTGCAGATTGGGGTCGCTCGAAGACAAACGCCCCGTCGCGGTGATGGTCTGGTTGTACGTGGTGTGCACACGCCCGTCACCACGGCGCAGCGGGCCCAGCGTGTCCAGATAGGTCGACTTAATCTTGGACTTCTCACGCCAGTCCAAAATCAGGCGCACGATCTCGTGGTCGCGGGCAAGGTCGCTCAGCACCTTGGCGTTGGTCGAATAGTAGCCGCGCTTGGTCTTTTTGAGGCCCTTGGTCGGAAGTCCCATAACATCAAACAGCACGTGCGAGAGTTGCATGGGGCTGCCGATGTTAAAGGTCTCGTCGCCGGCCAGGTCGCGAATGCTGCGCTCGACCTCGGCAATCTGGGCCGCCAGGCCCTCGGACAGACTGTGCAGGCGGTCGGGGTCCACGAGCATGCCCGCGCGCTCCATCTTGGCAAGCACCGGCACGAGCGGCATCTCGATCCCATCGAACACGTTGGCGGCGTTCTCGCGGGCCATGCGGTCACGCAGCGGTGCAACCAGCGCCAGCGTCAAGGCCGCCGTGCGAGCGGCGGGCGCAGGAGCGTCCTCGCCAGCACCCTCTGCGCCGCGCGCCGCAGGCGGCGCCATCTGCAGATACGTATCGGCCAGATACACCTCGTCAAACTCGGAGCGATCGGAATCCAGCAGATAGGCAGCGACCACGGTATCGAAGATACGCGTGGAATCGGCAGCGAGCGGATCCATGAGCTCGGGCTCAGAAGAATCAATGGGCGAAAGCTCGTGCAACAGCACCTTCATATCCGGGCTCGCCACGCGACCCTCCATAAACAGACGCGCGAGCACGCCAGCAATCACGCCGTGGACGAAGTTGAAGCCCTCAACCTCAGCCGCCGCGCAGCTGTCGTCCTCCTCGAGCGCGAACAGGCCCTTGGACGTCGCCAACCACAGCGTACGCGTCAGTCCAAAGAGCGCGCCCTCTTCCTTATCGTCGTCCACCACGGCGGCGACCCACTCGCCCGCCTCGATCGCACGGGCAACCTCGGACGCCACGGCAGCAAGCGCCTCGGCATCGCCGGAAGCGGCGCGCTCAATCGTGGGCATCTCAAACGTGCTAGCAGCGGCAGCAGCGCCACCCTCGTCACCGATCAGCGCCAAGAAACGGTTCTGCATGGCAGTGATACCAAGCGTACCCAGTGCCGCGGACACCTCATCGGCAGAAAACGCCGGGAAGGACGTCGCCTCAAAATCGAGCTCAACGGGCGCATCGGTGCGGATGGTCGCGACCTTGCGGCTCAGCAGCGCGTCGTCGATGTGTGCGCGCAGGTTTTCTCCCATCTTGCCCTTGACCTCGTCGGCGTGTGCGATGACCTCGTCCAAGCTGCCGTACTGTGCAATGAGCGCGCTCGCCTTTTTGGGGCCGATGCCCGGCACGCCGGGAATGTTATCCGACGTATCGCCCTTCAGACCGTAAAAATCGGGCACGAGCGCCGGCGTAATGCCGTGATACAGGTCGTCCACGCTCTCGGGCGTCATGATCGCCACGTCGGACAGGCCCTTGCGAGTCGAGACCACATTGACATGCTCGGTCACGAGCTGATACATGTCGCGGTCGCCGGTCACCAGCAGCATGTCGCAGCCGGCCTCCTCACCCAAGCGCGCCATGGTTCCCAGGATATCGTCGCCTTCCCAGCCCTCAGACTGCAGAATCGGCACATTGAGCGCACCGAGCAGCTCCTTGATCATCGGAAACTGCGCGTGCAAATCGGGGTCCATGGGCGGGCGCTGCGCCTTATACTGCGGCAACATCTCCATGCGCACGCGCGGCTTGCCTTTATCAAACGCCACGACCACACCGTCGGGGTTAAAGGCGTCGATCATCTTGAGGAACATGTTCAGAAAACCAAAGATCGCGTTGGTGGGGCGACCGTCCGGCGCGTTCATGGTCGGCGGCACGGCGTGGAAGGCGCGATGCATGAGCGAGTTGCCGTCGATGACGGCAAAGGTGCGGCGCTTGTCAGACATATTGAATACCTCGCTTTGGGCTGGGCACAGTTTGCTCACACCAGTTTACACGCTCCCCGCCCCACGGCCACCGCACATCAGGCTTCCCTGCCGCCGCGGGCCCGCGCGTGATACGATGGCTCACGGTACATCAACCAGCACGATCGATCCGAAAGGAGTCTGCGTCATGGAGCGTCCCTGCGCATGGAAAAAGTACACGCCACAGCAGATCGAGGAGCTCGAGGAGCTTTGCCGCGGCTATAAGCAGTTTTTGAGTGAGAACAAGACCGAGCGCCTGTGCGTCAAGGCCGGTATCAAGATGGCCGAGGAGGCGGGCTACGTCAATCTGGAGACCGTGATCGCCGAGGGCCGCGCGCTCAAGTCCGGCGACAAGGTGTACGCCGCCAACCACGGCAAGGACCTCATGCTCGTCAACCTGGGCACCGCCCCGCTCGAGCAGGGCTTTAACATCCTGGGCGCCCACGTGGACTCGCCGCGCCTGGACCTCAAGCAGAACCCCGCCTTCGAGGCCGGCGACATGGCTTATCTCGACACGCACTACTATGGCGGCGTCAAGAGCTACCACTGGGTCGCTTCCCCGCTCGCACTCGTGGGCGTCATCTGCAAAAAGGACGGCACCACCGTCGACATCAACATCGGTGACAAGGCCGACGACCCGGTCTTTACCATCTCCGACCTGCTGATCCACCTCTCGAGCGAGCAGATGGCCAAGCCCGCCAAGGACGCCGTCGACGCCGAGATCCTCGACGTGATCGTGGGCGGCCGCCCCGTCAAGTTTGACGAGGACGACAAGGACGCTCCCAAGGAGCCCGTCAAGCAGATGTTCCTGGATATCCTCAAGGAGCAGTACGACGTCGAGGAGGAGGACTTCCTCTCCGCCGAGATCGAGGTCGTGCCCGCCGGCCCCGCCCGTGACATGGGCCTCGACCGCTCCATGATTCTGGGCTATGGCCACGACGACCGTGTCTGCGCCTATCCGTCCATGCTCGCCCAGATCAACGTCGCCAACGTGGAGCGCACGAGCATCACACTCATCGTCGACAAGGAGGAGATCGGTTCCGTAGGTGCCACCGGCATGACGAGCCGCTTCTTCGAGAACACCGTCGCCGAGATCATGACGCTCGCCGGCGAGGATAGCCCGCTGGCCCTGCGCCGCGCGCTCGCCCGCAGCCGCATGCTCTCCTCCGACGTGTCCGCCGGCTTCGACCCGGGCTACGCCGGCAAGTTCGAAACCAAGAACGCAGCCTTTATGGGTCGCGGCCTGTGCTTTAACAAGTACACGGGCAGCCGCGGCAAGGGCGGCTCTAACGACGCCGACGCCGAGTATGTGGCCCTCATCCGCGACATCATGGACGAGGCCGGCGTGGACTTCCAGACCTGCGAGCTCGGTCGCGTCAACGCGGGCGGCGGCGGCACCATCGCATACATCATGGCTAAGTACGGCATGAACGTCATCGACTCTGGCGTTGCCGTCCTGTCCATGCACGCCCTGTGGGAGGTCGCTAACAAGGCCGATATCTACGAGGCCTATCGCGGCTACAAGGCCTTCATCGAGCGCGCGTAACCAACCCTTCATCAGTTGCGGTGAAATACAGACTAAACTGGCCCATAAACGGCCAAAACAGACCGTATTCCACCGCAACTTTTTTTTGGCAGAGGAGAGTTCATGCTGCAGGTCATCATTTCGCCCGCCAAGCAGATGCGCGCGGCCCAAGATGCTTTTGAAGTCCTGGGCATCCCACCCTTTGTGCGCGAGACGGCTCGCCTCCACCGCGCACTGCTAGATATCGAGCGGAATGAAGGCAGCGGCGGCCTGCAGGCGCTGTGGAACGTGAGTGACAAACTGCTGGGGCCTTGCCTCAACACCCTGCATGAGTTCGGGCCCATCCTGAAAAGCGGCGATCTCGACAATCCCGCACTCGCTCGCCACCTCTCCCCTGCCGTCATGTCCTATCACGGCATTCAATACCAGAGCATGGCACCCGAGGTGATGGATTCCGCGCAGCTCGCATGGCTGCAAAGCCACCTGTGGATCCTCTCCGGCCTCTACGGGTGCGTTCGTCCCTTTCATGCCGTCGAACCGTATCGGCTGGAGATGGGCGCGAAGCTCGCCGTTGACGATGCCCCAGACCTCTACGCGTTTTGGAGCGACAAGCTCGCGCGGGCTATCGCCCCGGCAGGCTCAAACACCACGATCGTCAACCTCGCCAGCGTAGAGTATGCCAAAGCCGTTCTGCCCCACCTCGCGGGCGACGCCACGGCCGTCACATGCCTCTTTGGCGAGGGTATCCGCAACGGGAAGCCCATCCAACGGTCGACCGCCAGCAAAAAGGCGCGCGGCTCCATGGCGCGGTGGATGGCAGAAAACAAGCTCGAGGATGCAAGCGAACTTACCGCATTCAACATCGGCTATCGACACATCCCCGAGCTTTCAGACAAAAACACCCTGGTTTTCATGAACGCGCAGGCACAATAGACCCGCCGTTTCCAAACACCTCGTTACTCCGCCAAGCCATCGGCCTTTGCAATCTCGCTCGTCGAGCCATCTTGGTAGGTAATCTTAACGTGCTCCACCTCGGATACCGCAGCGCCCGCCGGGGGCTCCAAGCGCCATTCCGTCAGCGCAATGTCCATGGTCGTGGGCACGTCCCCTTGATCTTTGAGCTTCACCGTCAGCGTTTTGAGCGTCGCATCAAACGTCACGCGTTCGATTTCTTCGCCCGGAATAGACCCGCCGCTCAGCTGCAGCTGCACAAACTCGTCGCGCGGATACCAATAGTCGCCCGGCGCGGCAACGGTATTGCCGCCCGTAACCTTCACTGTCATGATCGGCAGGGCATCGTCGGCCTCGAACTCCCATGCAGCGCCGCCGCGACCACCAAACGTCCAGATACAAAAGGCAATCACCAGCACGGCAAGCACCGCAAAACCAATCGCGACCAACCCATGGTGCGCACGGCTTTCCTCGGCCGATACATCCCATTGTGTCTCTCGATATAGATGCTTGTCTTCCATGTACGCCTCCCCACAGGCACGCTCGTTAGGCCAATCGTACCCATTCGAGCTATACTTGAGCCCATTACATAAACGGGGAGCTTGCAGGACAAGACGGCAGGCTGAGACTGGGCGCGCCCGCCCTGACCCGCAAACCTGATATGGGTAATGCCAACGAAGGGAGCCGTGCCAATGAGCACACAGACCGAGCCCAAGCTCGTCACGCAAATCGACTTCGCCCGTGCCGGGCAGATCACGCCGCAGATGAAGGAAGTCGCCGAGCGCGAGCATCGCGACCCCGAGTACATCCGCGAGCGCGTGGCCGACGGCCGTATCGCCATTCCCGCCAACATCGTGCACATCAAAAAAGGCATGCGCGCCTTTGGCGTCGGTGAAGGCCTGTCCACCAAGGTCAACGTGAACTTGGGCATCTCGGGCGACAAGGCCGATGCCGCCGAGGAATGGAAGAAGGTCAAGATCGCCGAGGACTACGGCGCCGACGCCATCATGGACCTCTCCAACTCGGGCAAGACGCGCCAGTTCCGCCAGCAGCTCATCGACGAGACGCCGCTCATGGTGGGCACCGTCCCCATGTACGACGCCATCGGCTACATGGAAAAGCCGCTGGTCAAGCTCACCAAGGACGACCTGTTCGAGGTCGTGCGCGCGCACGCCGAGGACGGCGTGGACTTTATGACCATCCACTGCGGCATCAACAAGTCGGTCACCAAGACTTTTAAGGAGACCGGCCGCCTGATGAACATCGTCAGTCGCGGCGGCTCGCTACTGTTTGGCTGGATGGAGGTCACCGGCAACGAAAACCCCTTCTACGAGTACTTTGACGAGCTGCTCGAGATTTGCCACGAGTACGACGTGACGATTTCGCTCGGCGACTCCTGCCGCCCGGGCTGCCTCTACGACTCCAACGATGCCACCGAGACCGCTGAGATGATCGAGCTGGGCAAGCTGTGCAAGCGCGCTTGGGCCGCCGGCGTCCAGGTCATGGTCGAGGGCCCGGGTCACATGGCGCTCGACGAGATCGCCGCCAACATGAAACTGCAGAAGCGCCTGTGCCACAATGCCCCGTTCTATGTGCTCGGGCCGCTGGTGACCGATATCGGCGTGGGTTACGACCACATCACCGCTGCCATCGGCGGCGCCATCTCCGCCAGCTCCGGTGCCGACTTCCTGTGCTACGTGACGCCGGCCGAGCACCTGTGCCTGCCCAACGCCCAGGACGTGCTCGATGGCCTCATGGCCACCAAGATCGCCGCACACGCCGCCGATATCGCCAAAAAGGTGCCGCACGCCCGCGACATGGACGACAAGATGGGCCAGGCACGCCGCAAGCTCGACTGGGATGCCATGTGGGAGTGTGCTCTCGACCCGGTCACCGGCAAGAAGCGCTACGAGGAGTCCCCCGCCGCCACCGAGGGCACCTGCACCATGTGTGGCAAGATGTGCGCCGTCCGCACCGTCAACAAGGTGTTCGAGGGTACGACGATCGATCTCGGCATGGAGGACTAACTCGTCACCGGAGCCACAATCGGTAGCATGGTGTTCGTCAATTGTTGACGTGTGAACATTTGCTTACATTTGCGTAAAGATTGCATCGCCCGCCCGGGTTCGACATAGAGTCGGCCCGGGCATCTTTATAATGCTGGCTTAAAGACCCATTTGATTCCGACCGAACAAGGGAGCAAACATGGATCGCAGTAAGGTACCTGCCGTTCTATCCATCGCAGGATCCGATTCCAGCGGTGGCGCCGGCATTCAGGCCGACATCAAGACCATCACGGCGCACCGCCTGTATGCCGAGACGGCCATCACCGCCATCACCGCACAAAACACGCTCGGTGTCACCGCCGTGCAGAATATCTCCCCTGATATCGTCGCTGCGCAGATCGATGCCGTATTTGACGATATCCGCCCCAGCGCCGTCAAGATCAGCATGGTTTCCTCTGCCGAGATTATCGAGGTTATCGCCGACCGCCTGAGCGCCTGGAACGCGACAAACGTGGTCGTCGACCCCGTCATGTTAGCCACCTCGGGCGCACGGCTGATTGCCGAAGATGCCGCCGAGGCGCTCACCCGCCGCCTGTTCCCACTAGCAACCGTCATCACGCCCAATATTCCCGAGGCCATGGCACTGCTTGACTACGAGGTCGACTCCGAGCGCACACAGCAAAATGCTGCCATGCTCCTCACCCGCCGCTTTGGTTGCGCATCCCTCGTTAAGGGTGGGCATCTTGTCAACGAGGCCAACGATGTATTGGCCGAACCCGCGCCACTCGATGACGAGGGCAACCATCTGGGCGATCCGCTCACCACGTGGTTCCGCCACAAGCGCATCGAGACCGACAACACACACGGCACCGGCTGCACGCTTTCGTCCGCCATCGCCTGCGCGCTGGCCCAGGGCATGGATCTTGCCGACGCCGTCAACGCCGGCAAGGCCTACCTAACCGGCGCTCTGGCCGCCGGCCTGAACATGGGCAAAGGCTCCGGCCCTGTCAACCACATGTGGCAGTATTAAGATTCGCAGCCCAAAACCGCCGCAAAGGGGACAGGCACCTTTGCGGTGGCTCCCACAAACATCTCGATCTGTAACAGTAACTCGGCAAAATCGACCCTAGATGTTACAGATCAAGACAAACAATCGATATCGACCTAAATAATCTTAATCTGTAACATCTAGCCCGTTTTCGGCCTTGGAACTGTTACAGATCAAGACAAACAAACGAAACAAGCCCCCGCAAGGGGAACTCTGTGGTGGTTTGGGGCCGTGCTACTCACCGAGCATCTCTTTGAGCTTGGCTGCCACGGCATGTCCCAAGCTCTCGTGGCTCTCGGGCATCATATGCAGATAGTCGATATCGCCCGGCTCGGCAAAGTCGGCGGCATTCAAAAAGTCGCAGCCAAACTGCTCGGCCACATGCGCGTAGTACTCACCAAAATGCTCAGATGCCTCAACGGAATGATCGTCAAAGTCGGTCATATACACATCGGCGATCTGCGGCTTAATCTTGATAGGAGCCATCAACAGAATGCGCGGACAAGGCGCAGCGTCGGTCCACGGAAACGCGCGGACGGCGCGAATCAGCGCCATGGCGCCGCGGGCAATATCGGAGGCCGTCACGCCAAAGACCGTCTTGCAGTCGTTGGTGCCCAGCATGATCACGATCGCATCCAGCGGCTTATGGGCCTCGAGCAGCATCGGAAGCGCGCGAATACCGTTGAGGTTAGTGTCCAGATGGCACATGTCGTCGCGTACCGTCGTGCGGCCGTTGAGGCCTTCCTCAATCACATGCCAGCCCTCACCCAGGTCACGCTGCACCACGCCGCACCAGCGCACATCCTGCGCATAGCGCACTGCGGTACCGTCGCGCATACCCGCCGGATCATAGCCATAGGTGTTGCTGTCACCAAAGCACAGAACGTTTTTCATCTTGAGCTCCTCATTCAGTAAAAAGCCGACGGGGGCAACCCCTCCCGTCGGCTTGGCATATCACATCGCGCGCACCGCTTACAGGTACTTGCGCCAGTCATCCTCGTCCTCATCATCCTCGACTGCTGTCTGGGCCTGCTCGGCGGCGCGAGCGGCTGCGGCGCGGGCGGCAACCTGGGCATAGGACTCCTCGTTGCGCTCGGGGAAGTTTGCCAGCACGTGCTCGAACTTGGCAAAGTCCTCATCCCAGCGCGTAGAGGGCACGGCAAAGAAGACCTGCTTGACCTTGAAGTCGCCCGACGCGAGCTCCTTGCGGAAGAGCTCGGCCACGGCCTCGGCATCAAAGCCGTTGTTCTCGCAGCCCCAAGCACCCAGCACGAGCTTCTCGCGGCCAAGCTCATCGCAGATGGCAAGGACAAAGCGGATGCGGTCGCGCAGGGCATCCAGCAGAGCATCGTCGCTCACGCGATACTCCTGGCGGGCGCGCCTAACGTTGGGCGCGGCGGCCACGATCACGTCGGCGTATGCATGCACGTGGTTGCGGTCGAAGCGCACCGCAGGCACCACCAGCGCACGGTTGCGGTAGAGCTCGCAGTTGATGTTGCGGCGACGGTTCTCGCCGTACCACTTACGCTGCTTATCGAGAACGTTGTACAGATACGAATCGGCGCACAGCGTGGCCTCCTGGCCCAGATAACCCTGAATATATCCACCGCCCGGATTGGTAAACGAGGCAAAGGCGAGCACGGCCATGTCGCAGAACTGCGCATAGCCGCGACCGTTATCGAGGATTGCCTGCGTGGCGGAGGCATCAAGCACAGTGACCTCGGGCAGGACCGGAGCGGGCTCCTCAGCAGCAGGCGCGGACTCGACTTCGTCGGTCTCCTCTGCGGGCGCAGGTTCAGCCGCAACCTCAGCCTCGGCGGACGCAACCTCAGCCTCGGCGGACGCAACCTCAGCGGACTCAGACTCCTCGGCAACCGGCTCCTCGGCAGCCGCTGCCTTCTGGGCCTTGGCCTTCATCGCCGCGACAAAGCCGGCAGGCATACCGTCAAACTCGCGAACACCGGCAAGCGAACGCTCGATATCCTTGGCGCACGCTTCGGACACAGTTGCCACGTGACGCTCGGCGGCCTTGGCACGGGCCTCGCGCTTGGGATTGGGCTGACCCGCTCGGTTGGACCTGCGGTTACGGTTCCTGTTGTCGACGTCTGCCATACGTGGCCACCTTTCCTGTCGCTGCCGCTATCGGCTTTTCCCATCCATGATACCCCGCCGCGTACAAAAAAGACGGCCCCGAAGGACCGCCTTTCACATCGTTTTACCGCGTCCGACAAGAAACGCTGCAATCCCCCGCGCTAGTCGCGACGACCGAGGATGTTCAGGATGCGCAGGAACACGTTGATAATGTCCACGAACAGATTGGACGCCATGAGCACCGCATTGGGCAGCGTGGGCGGCACCGTCGTGGCAACATAGGTGTCGTAGCCAATAAAGCCGGCGAACACCACGATCACGATCAGGTCGGTGATGGTCTGCGAGACGCCCATGAACATCAGCACGATCTCAACCAGAATAGTGGCGAGCAGAATGCCAAAGCCGATGCCATATACGCGCTGGAAAAACTTGGGGAACGTCACGCCCAAGGCGCCAAAGACAAAGGTGATGGCGGCCGTGGCGATAAAGGCAGTGTTGATGGTGGGCAGGTCGTAGTTGGCAAGGCCAAACGACGCGGTCAGGCCGAAGGTACTCGCAAAGATTACGTAGCCCACAAGGGACAGACCCACGGACTGCTTGCCCGCAGCAGCCGACATCATGACCATGCCGACGATGGTTAAAATAAACGAGCCAAAGACCAGTGGCAGGGCGGCGCCGCTCATCATCATGCGCGCAAACGACATGGTGCTCGTAAAGTAGGCGCCGGCACCCATGGCGCAAAAGCCCAAGAAGATCAGGGCAGATATGGCGAGATTGTACGCGCGCGGCGACATCTCCTTGGCGCGACTTGCGCCGGTCTCGACGGGGCCGTTCTGATAGCCCTGAATATCGTTCATACTTCGTCCTTTCAAAAAGCGCCACGACAGCGCAGCAGGTGACAAGATTTCTGCCATTGTACCCGAACGCCGTGCGTCCTTACCTACGGCGCTCGCCCTCAAGCGTACGATCAAACGCCCAAACCCACCAACGCATCACGTGTGCCTGCGAGCCGTCCGCCCGCTCGCGCGTCTGGTCCTCCAGATACACCTCGGTCGCGTGCCCGCCAAAACGCACCTTATAGGTTGCCGTACGAATGCCGTGAACCGTCAGGCCAAACCCAGTGGTCGAGACAATCTCGTCAATCGTAAAGCAACGACCGTCGACCCAGCAGACGGTGACCGGCACGACCTGTCCGCCCGCGAGGATGCGAGCCACGACGTCCACATACTGCTTGTGCACGCGCCGAGTTTTGCCATCTGTCTGTCGATATTCCATGCCTCCTATTATCGAACGCATGTTTGCATGTTGTAAAGCGAACAGGCTGTGGTTTTGGGGTGTTGGGGCGCGCGCACGTGTCCTCATGGTGTGTTAGCAAAAAGAACACCCACGGTCAACAGGGCTAATATTCATTTTTAGTGCCAAAAAATTCACTGCTCCCATCAGAACTCGGTAAAGAAACCCGCAGGAGGTGATACGATTTATCATGTTTCTGTAACGTGCCTGCAAACTTCGAGAAAGCCCATATATGGACGTAACGTTCTCAACCTTCCTCGGCCAACTTGTGTCGAACCCAGTCCTTGCCGTCACCGTGATCCTCGCGCTCGGCGCCATCTTCGTCAATGGATGGACCGACGCACCCAACGCCATCGCGACCTGCGTCACTACGCGTTGCATGCCCGCCCGCGCCGCTATTCTCATGAGTGCCGCATTCAACTTCCTTGGCGTGCTCATCATGACGCACTTTAACGCGAGCGTCGCCAACACCATCTCCCATATTGTCGACTTTGGCGGAAACAGCACCATGGCGCTCGCCTGTCTGTGCGCGGCGCTGTTCTCCATCGTCGTCTACGGCGCCACAGCGTCGCGTTTTGGCATCCCCACCTCGCAAAGCCACAGCCTTATCGCCGGCCTGACCGGTGCCGCCATCGCCCTCGGCGGTGCGA
>CATWKM010000013.1:0-44549 GCA_958351385.1 uncultured Collinsella sp.
CCAACCGCTTGATGCGCAGCTCGCGTTCGAGCTCCTCCGTGCGCCCCGCCATGCGCTCGCGAAGACCGCCGAGCGTCTCGCGCTGGAGGATCTCCTGCACCTCGGCCAGGCTAAAGCCCATACCCTGGTAGTATTTGGCGTCCCAGAGCAGGTTGACCTGCCAGTCGTCGTAGTAGCGGTACCCGTTTTTGGGATCGACCTCGGGCTTGATGATGCCACGCTGCTCGTAGAAACGCAGCGTGTCGCGCGAGAACCCCAGTCGCTCCCGGATGTCTTTTTGCGTATAGCGCATCTGGCTCCCCCGATTCTCCTTGACCTGGGGGTTACCCCCACCCTGAGCATTATCCCAGAACGCCGGGTAGGGAGGCTTCCCGGCACACCGCTAAAGGAGAGGTTATGAAACTCGATACCCTGTTCTCGCCGATGAAAATCGGCAGCTGCGAAATCCCCAACAGATTGGTAGTGCCTGCCATGGTCACCAACTACTGCAACCTCGAGGGCACCATCACCCCGCGCTATCTGCGCTACATGGAGGAGAAGGCCAAGGGCGGCTGGGGCCTGCTCATCACCGAGGACTACTGCGTGCAGGAGAACCGCAAGGGCTACACCCGCATCCCGGGACTCTGGAATGACGGGCAGATCGCCGGCAATGTCGAGCTCACGGATGCGGTCCACGCTCACGGCTCCAAAATCTTCTGCCAGATGTATCACCCCGGTCGCCAGGTGATGCCGCAGTCCACTTTTGGCATGCCGCTCCAGGCTCCGAGTGCCACCACCTGCCCGGCCTGCCAGGGCCCCGCGCAGGAGATGACCGTCGACGAGATTCACCAGCTTGTAGCCGACTTTGGCTTCGCCGCAGACCGCGCCAAGCAGGCAGGTTTTGACGGAATCGAATTGCATTGTGCCCATGGCTATCTGCTGGCCGAGTTCCTCTCGCCCGCCGTCAACCGCCGCGTCGACCAGTACGGCGGCTGTTTCGACAACCGTGTGCGCATCGTCGACGAGATCATCGCCGCCATGCGCGAGCAGGTGGGCGCCGACTTCCCCATCATCGTGCGCGTGTCGAGCGAAGACTTGGTCCCCGGTGGCCGCACCATCGCCGAGACCCTGCAGCTCTGCCGCCATCTGGAAGAGATTGGCTTTGACGCTATCAACTGCTCCAACGGCATGTACGCGAGCAAGCCCACGGACCAGGTCATCGCTCCGATGTTCACCCCGCACGCCATCAACATGGAGCGCAGCGCGCTCATCAAGGAGGTCGTGAGCATCCCGGTGATCCTCTCCAACCGCGTCAACGACCCCGAGATGGCCGACACCCTGCTCAAGATGGGCACGGCGGACTTTGTGGCCATGGGTCGTGGCTCGCTCGCAGACCCGCATCTGCCCGAGAAGGCAAAGTGCGGCAAGACCTGCAACATCCGCCAGTGCATCGGCTGCTTGCAGGGCTGCGAGTTCCCGCTCTACATCGACTCCGAGGTCACCTGCCTTGTCAACCCGCGCGTGGGTCGCGAGTACGAGAACGAAATGGAGCCCGTGGCAGAGGCCGACCGCAAGCGTGTCATGGTGATCGGCGGCGGCCCCGCCGGCCTGCAAGCGGCCGCAACGGCAACGCGTCGCGGCCATGCCGTTGAGGTCTTTGAGGCCCAGGAGCAACTGGGCGGCCAGTTCCGCTCCGCCGCCTACCCCGTGGGCAAGGGCGAACTCGCCACATACGTGAGCAGTCTGCGCGCCGATCTTGAGGAGCTCGGTGTTCCCGTACACCTGGGCGTCGAGGTCGACGAGGCCGGTATCGAGGCATTTAGCGCCGACGCGATTGTGATCGCCACGGGGGCCAAGCCCATGAACCCACCCATCCCCGGCATCGAGAATGCCGTGGCGGCAGAGGACGTACTGCTGGGTAAGGCAACGGTAGCGCCCGGTCCCGTCGTGGTGTGCGGCGGCGGCGAGGTGGGCTCCGAGACCGCCGACTTTGTGGCCCAGTACCGCGACGACGTGACGGTGCTCGAGATGCGCGACGGGCTGTGCCTGGACATGATGCCCATCACCAAGGGCGCCTTTATGGAGATGATGGCCGCGAGCGGCGTCAAGTCGCATGTGAACGCCACCGTCAAGAGCGTTGAGAGCGATGTTGAAGTCTCGAGTGATATCGCCAGCTGGAGCGGCGAGGCCGGTAGCAGCAATAATGCCGGCAAGGGTTTTGCCGTGCACTTCACCGATGCCGAGGGTGCTGAGCATACGCTGCCCGCGGCAACCGTGATCAGCGCCTTTGGCTACCGCGCCTATAATCCGCTCGAGGATGCCGCGCGCAAGCACTGCGACAACGTGCAGGTCGTCGGCTGCGCTATCAAGGCCGGCAACGCGCTCGTCGCCTCACGCGAGGGCTATGAGGCAGGACTTGCCATTTAATCGCAATCGGACATATCCGCTTTACGATACAAGGAGCCGCCACTAGGGCCATCCTAGCGGCGGCTTCTTTGGGATTGGGGGCAACCACCCGTGCTGGAGGCCGCTTTTGGTCTCCGACGCTGACTCTTGACCCCCTTAGTCCATCCGATGGATATCAATATCTCGATAGAATTACATTCGAGCTCTTGAGCAGATATTCGCGCAGCAATGGAATCGAGAACCTCACCACGCCGCGCGAAGGCGCATCGATTACCTGAGCTTTTATAAACTCACGCCGTGTAGACGTTAGGCTCGTGGCGGGCAGGTTCAGCCTGTCTGCAATCTGCTTGGTCGATACGTTTCCCTCGCAGCTCGCCATAGCGATGAGGTACTCGATTGCCATGGTGGGGCAACGGCGCAAGGGCGACATCCAGAACGGAGCTCTCGAACTCGTCATATGCCCGCCTGATGCCCTTTCGCGCATCGGCGACGGAAATGGCCGTGTCCTCACTCGCATGGCGACGCGCGTTGGCAAATACACGATAAAAATGACCGCCGGCAACCGTTTGTCTAAATCTGTAACAACTACTCGGCAAATTGGGTCCCAGATGTTACAGATCGAGACAAACCGCGAAGGCTCATCTGAAAATCTCAATCTGTAACAACTAACGGCACATTTTGTCCCCAGCTGTTACAGATCGAGAAACAAACGGACCACCACAAAGGGGACAGGCACCTTTGTGGTGATCCCAGTCTATTTTTAGCGTCCCACAAGATCCAACGAGAACACAGCGACGAAATCGAGAGCCACCGATAGCCCGTTCGCGCAGATATAGATGGAGATTCACGACAAGGGTGCCGGCCTAAACGACTTGGCTATCGTACGCCACAACTTTCTCGTCATCGTCCCTGTCGTTTTTATAGTGCTTATAGTGAAAATAGCGAGTTTAGTGAGAATAGTATTGCGCAAAACTCGTGAACTCAATTTTTGACCCCTCGCCCAGAATGAGGGGAGGCAAATACTCCTATTAGAGATCAAATCGAAGCCCAATGGGGCCTTTCAGCCCCCTCATTCCGGGCGGTCGCTTTCTTTTGAATATTGTCGTAAGCTGGTATCACTTATCTTAATGAATGCATACTGTTTGCGAGGTACCCGCCGTGAAACGCTCCACCTATATCGGCCTGCTCGTCTTAGCGTTTGCGATTACCGCAGTCGGCGTAGGAATTATCTATCTCGCATTTCTCCCCGCCTCTGCAACGCAGGCAGCGATTGAGACCGTAAGCTATCCCATCGAAATCCTCACCGATATCGTCAAACCCGATTCGATCACCGTCGATTTTGACGGTACGCCCGCAGCGCTTGGGGTCAGCAACTATCCCCGTATCGAACTTGGGGCCAAGCGCTATACCAAAGATGGGCAGCTTATCGGTAAGGCAGCCAAGTTGCTCAAAGGCAAGACGTTTAAGCGGTGGTACGGCGCCGTAATATATCGAGCCAAGAACAGCCAAATGAATGGCGGGTATCATTCGACCCTTGAACTCGATGCGGCAAACGGGAGCAGACTGTGCAACGTCTCATACGACCCCGGCTGCGTGGACAATGAAGGACCGGGGGTCTACATCTCGGATGGCGACGTAATCTACGTCATGGAAGGCGACCAGACAGCAGTCGTCGATTTTATGGATCGGTGTACCGAGGATGCCTACGAACAAACCTGCGAGCCCGATCCGCAGACAGCGCGCGACAGCGGCTCAGCACGCACTTGGCTATTTGACGATGAAATAATCTGGACCCCATCGAAATAGGGTGTCACCGGGCACCTTTGTGATGGTTTTCGACTCCAACGCTCCATTGTCTCGATTTGTAACAGCTAGCGGCCCTTTTCGGTCCCAAGTGTTACAGATTTAGATGAAGCGATCGACGGCGACCGTTTGTCTCAATCTGTAACAACTACTCGGCAAATTGGGGTCCGGATGTTACAGATCGAGATGGAGCGCAGAGCCCCGTCCGAAAATCTCAACCTGTAACAGCAGGCCGCTTTTATCAGACCAGCTGTTAGAGATCGAGACAAACCAAACCACCGCAAATGTGTCTGTCCCCTCTGCGGTGGTCGCGGTCTCTACTCCTTCGCCGAACCCGTACTTCCCGATTCGGCGTTCCAGGGCACCTCATCCTCGAACAGCCACGTACGGGCAGACCCGCTATCGCGTGCAGTCTGCGGATCGGGCAAGCAGGTCTGTTCATAGGCATCCTGAATGCACTGACCCATAAAATCGTTGAGCTCGGTCTGGTCGCCCTCCATGACATAGGCGACATCGCCGTCCATGATGTAGATGCCCGGACCCTCATTGCCCTCGTAGCCCGGATCGTACGAGACATCACATAACTTTGCGCCGTTTGCAGTGTCCAGCTCGATGGACGAGTGGCATCCGCCAACCATGTCGTTCGCTTTTGCCCGATAGGACGCATATCCGTACCAACGCTTAAATGTTTTGCCCTTGAGTAGCTCGGACGCCCTATCGATCAGGCTTGTATCCGTGGTATAGCGCATGGCCCCAAGCTGAATACGCGGATAATTGCTAATACCCAGCACAGCCGGCTGCTCATCAAAATCAACGGTAATGGTCTCGGGCTTGTCGTCGCCGGTCAGAAGTTCGACAGATTGAGTCACAGGCTTGACCACCGGCTCCGTCACCGCAGCAGGTAGAAATGCCATACCGACAGCGCCCGCGCCAACCACAGCGATCGCAAGCGCCAAGACAATCAATCCAATACGGGCAGAACGGCTCACGGCAAAACACCCCACAATGCAAACCTTCGCCACCTGCACTAATGATACCGCCAGCTAACACTATTACCAAAAGAAGCCGCGCGCTCCTCACCACCACAAAGGGGACAGGCACCTTTGTGGTGGTTTTCGACGCTAACGGTCGACCATCTCGCGCAATGAGATTAAACTTGAATTGCTCTCTGAACATATCCATTTCTGCCTATCCTCAACAGATCTTTGTCTCGAGGAGCGCATATGAAGCCGCCTCATTCCACCGGTCGCAACGTCATCGCCATTCTCGCCATACCCATCGTGATGCTCTTCCTTATCGTCATCACGCCCTTTTCCCTTGGTATCACCTCGCCCTTCGATTTATGCGGAATGGTCGACGCCGGCTCGCGTGCCACCTCGCTCTCCTTTATCTGTCGCGGCGTGTTTTACGAAGATGGAATTCCCACCGGAAGTTGGCAGTCAAAGTTGCCACTGCTCGGTCAGATCGACGGATGCTCCCCCTATTTCTGCCTTGGACCTCAGACGCTAAACTATCTAATCGACGACCAGCCACTCGACTTCATCACCCTCGCCTACGACTACGCACCAAACACCGATGAGCGCCACATGAACCAAGTCCTCGACAAGATGCTTGGACAGTGCGGGCTCACCGAGGAGGCCGGTCGAACCATCTATAGCAACCAGAAATTAGAGCGAACAGAACTCCGCCGTGTCGGGAAAATCAAAGGGCGAAACGGAGCCGCCTACTGGGATGCCTGGGCAACACGCGACAAGGGCGAATTCGGACACAGCACCTATATGGTCACTGTCTACACCAAAGACGGAATTAAGGACAATGTTGACGATTTCGCGTCATCCAAACTCGGCATCCCCAAAACAACCAAGACTCCCGGCTTGGATGAAATCCTGTAGGGACGCCCATTAACATGCCGCTCAACGATCACAACAACATCGAGCTAGTCCCCACCACCACAAAGGTGCCTGTCCCCTTTGTGGTGGTTTTCGACAAAAAGAAGCCGCCCCGATAGCAGAGGCGGCATCAAGCAAGTCTATTTTTGGCGTCCCTCAAGACCCAACGAGAACATCGCGGTAGCCCCGGCCACACCTTTCCCTCGGGCGACCCTCGCGAAGCGCGTGAGCACGAGGGAAAGGTGTGGCAGGGGCGTACAGCAGAGTTACTCGGCAGCGGCCTTGAACTTGTTGTAGTTGATCAGACAGCCGGCCTTGACGATGGCACGTTCTTCGGCCGTCATATCGGCAATGTAGAGCACAATCTGCTCGACCGCACCATCGGCGCGCACCACGTAGGCGGCGATGTCCTTTAGGTCGCCATCGAGCGCGGCACGGATGCCCGGCACAAAGACGTAGTCGCCCACCTCAAAGTTGGGCTCGGCCTCCATCTGAAAGGGCACCATGCCCCAGTTCATCACGTTGGAGCGATAACGCTTGGTGGCGTACTCGTGGACGATGTTGGCCAGGCCGCCGATCACGCGCTGGCAGCTCGCGGCCTGCTCGCGAGCAGAACCGTCACCGGGCTTCTTGGCATAGAGCATGGAGCCGTACTCGGTCGCCTTGGCATCGGCCGCGACACCCGCGCCGGCCAGTGACTCAAACACGCCGGCAAGCTCGGTATCGAGCGCGGCCAGGTCGCCTGCGGCCTCGCCGGCCACGCGGCGCTTTTCTACCGCGTCAACCTCCTTGGAACGGCCCACGTAGGCCGGGTCGCGGCGGCTCAGCGTAAACTCGGCCAGGCCCAGCGGGTTGGAGCGGAAGGAGCTCGTCTCGCCCGAGGGAATGAGCTCGTCGGTCGTAGTGACCGGGTCCATGATCTTGGAGCAAACCTTGAGCAGGATATCGTCGCCGAGCGGCTCCATCGCGGGCCACGGCTTGATGTTGGGGCCCTCGACCAGCTCGTCGGCGGGCTCAGCCTTGCCAAAGCCCCAGTACACGCGCTTCTTGTAGGGAGCGTCGTCGAAGGTGTACTCGCAGGCCTCGTCCCAAGTGTCCTCGGGCAGGTCGGTCGCCGGCGTCAGGACGCCGCCGTTGGCAGCCGTCGCCGCAATGGAGCGAGCGTCCATCAGAGCCACGGCGCTCAACTGGCCATTGCCCGGCTTGGAGCCCTCACGGTTGGGGAAATTGCGCGTGGTGTGGCGGATGGACAGGCCGTTGTTGGCAGGCGTGTCGCCGGCGCCAAAGCACGGGCCGCAGAACGCCGTACGCACGATCGCGCCGGCCTCCATAAGGTCGTAAATGTAGCCACGGCGCGTGAGTTCGAGCGCCACGGGCTGGCTCGTGGGATAGACCGACAGCGAGAACTCGCCGCAGCCGGTGTTGGCGCCCTTGAGCACGCGGGCAGCCTGGACCACGGAGTCGTAGTTGCCGCCCGAGCAGCCGGCGATAACGCCCTGCTGCACGCGCAGTTTGCCGTCGACGATCTTGTCGAGCAGGCTAAAGTGTGTCTTGCCCTCGCCGATCTTGGCGGCCTCGAGCTCGACCTCGTGCAGGATGTCCTCGAGGTTCTCGTTGAGCTCGTCGATCTCAAAGCCGTTGGAAGGATGGAACGGCAGCGCGATCATGGGCTTGATGCTCGACAAGTCGACCTCGACGCAGCCGTCGTAGTAGGCGACATCGGCGGGCTTGAGCTCGCGGTAGTCGTCGCCGCGGCCGTGCATGGTCAGGAATGCGTGCGTGTCCTCGTCGGTGGCCCAGATGCTCGACAGGCAGGTGGTCTCGGTGGTCATGACGTCGACGCCGTTGCGGTAGTCGGTCGTCATGCTCGAGATGCCGGGGCCCACGAACTCCATGACCTTGTTCTTAACGTAGCCCTTGGCAAAGACGGCGCGGATGATGGCGAGCGCCACGTCGTGCGGGCCGACGCCGGGGCGCGGGGCACCCGTGAGGTAGATGGCGACGACGCCGGGATAGGCGACATCGTAGGTGTCGCGCAGCAACTGCTTGGCCAGCTCGCCGCCGCCCTCACCCACGGCCATGGTGCCCAGGGCGCCGTAGCGGGTGTGCGAGTCGGAACCCAGGATCATCTTGCCGCAACCGGCAAAGTTCTCACGCATAAAGGAGTGGATAACGGCGATGTGCGGCGGGACGAAGATGCCGCCGTACTTCTTGGCCGCGGAGAGGCCAAAGACGTGGTCGTCCTCGTTGATGGTGCCGCCCACGGCGCACAGCGAGTTATGGCAGTTGGTGAGCACGTAGGGCAGCGGGAACTGCTCCATGCCCGAGGCACGCGCCGTCTGGATGATGCCGACAAAGGTGATGTCGTGGCTCGCCATGGCGTCGAAGCGAATCTTGAGCGCCTCGGGGTCGCCGGACGTATTGTGTGCCTGGAGGATCGAATACGCGATGGTTCCGCGTTTGGCATCCTCGGGCGCCTGCGTAATGCCGCGCTCGGCAGCCTCGGCCGCAGGCACGACCTCGCTGCCGCCGCGCAGGTAGATGCCGTCCTCGTACAGCTTGACCATACTGTCTCCCACTCTGCCCAAAAGATTTGGGCGCATAGCATACATTCGTTCAATATCGTGCCATAGAACGGTTGCGAGTGGGTTACGAATCTACACGTTCACTTTATCTCAGTAAAGCAAAGGACGAGTTGGGTGCCGGGGGCAGACTTAGACGCCGAAATGACGAGAGTGGATAATCTCCCACTTTGAGCCTGCACATGGGCCAAAAACGGGAGATTATCCACTCTCATTCTGCGGGCACTCATTTAAGTCTGTCCCCAATGAGTGCCCGGCAGCGCCGGCGGACCTACAAGTCACCTCCGGCGCCCAGTAGCTTGCGCATGACTTGCTCGGGGTTGACCGAGCCGTCGCGCGGGGCCAGGGCGGTGATCTTCTTCTGCATCTTGTACTCGTGCAGCTCGTCCTCGAGCTGGCGCACGCGTGCGCGGAGTTTTTCGTTCTCGCGCTCGCGCTCCTCGGCACGCTCCTTCATATCGAGAATGCGCACCACGCCGGCAAGGTTGATACCCTCGTCAGTCAGCTGGTTGATGAGCTCCAGACGCTCGATATCGGCACGCGAATACAGGCGCGTGTTACCGCCCGAGCGCTGGGGGTTCACCAGGCCCTTAGACTCGTAGACGCGCAGAGTCTGCGGATGCATGCCGGTCAACTCGGCCGCCACGCTGATCATGTACAGCGGTTTGTTCCTATTGTCCTCGGCCATGCTACCTGACCCCTTTCCGTCTCGTTATCGTCCATCATAAGCCCGCGGGCGCGGGCGCGCGCCGCGACCTTCCTAGTACGTCGCCTTGTAACGGTTGACCTTCTCGCGATAGTCGCGCGTGTCAGCCTCGCGCAGCTTGGTCATGGCATCGCGCTCGTCATCGGATAGGTTCGTGGGGACCTGCACCTTGATCTCGACAAGCAGCGCGCCTGTGCGGCCACGGTGCTTAACGTCGGGCGCACCCATCTCCTTAAAGCGGAACTTCTTGCCCGTCTGGGTGCCAGCGGGCACCTTCAGACGAACCGTCGCGCCGCCGGGCGTGGGCACATCCACCGTGCAGCCGAGCGCCGCCTCGTAGACCGAGACCGGTACCTCCATGGTCACGTCGGCGCCTTTGCGCTTGAACAGCGGGTGCTCCTCCACATGCGTGGTCACGACCAGGTCGCCGCGCTCGCCACCCGCAACGCCATACTCGCCGCGACGCTTGTAGCGTAGCTTGCCGCCATCGACCGCGCCCGCGGGCACCGAGACCGTGATGGTCTGCTGCTCGCCTGTCGAGGGAATGCGATAGGTGACCTTGTGCGTCACGCCGCGAAACGCGTCCTCGGCCGTTACGTCGACAGTCAGCGACAGGTCGCCGCCCTTGCGCGCGCGGCTGCGGCCCGCGCCGGCACCGGCAGCGCCCGCGGCCCCGGCAAAGCCCGAGCCCCAATCGCTGCCCCAGGCGCCGTTGCCGCTAAATATGCTGTCGAAGATGTCGCCCCAGCCGCTGGCGCCCGCGCCGGCACCGTAGCCGCCGCCATACGCGCCGCCCGCGCCCGGCATGCCGCCAAACATGAGCATCTGGTCGTACTCTTTGCGCTTCTTCTCGTCCGAAAGCGTTTCGTAGGCCTCGCTAATCTCCTTGAACTTGGCCTCGTCGCCGCCGGCATCGGGGTGATATTTTTGCGCGAGCTTGCGAAACGCGCTCTTGATCTCTTTGTCGGAGGCGCTCTTGGATACGCCCAGGATGTCATAGAAGGTTTTGCCTGCAGCCATCGTAGCTCCTCTCCTGTTACGTCCGCCGTCCATGCAGACGACGGCTCATGCTTTCATATGGCACTAGGTCAGAAAGGGCCCCGGGTGTTGCCCCGGGGCCCTTCTCAATTACTCCTCGGTGCTCTCGGCCGTATCGGCCGTAGCATCCTCGGGCGCCGCTTCGGGCTCCGGTGCGGGACGCTTCTCGCCACCGTAGGTCACCGTCACCATCGCGGAACGCAGAATACGATCCGCCATGCGGTAGCCCTTCTGGTACACGTCGTTGACGGTCTCGTCATACTGCGATGCGTCCTCGACGCGACCCACAGCCTGGTGCTCGAGCGGATCGAACGCCTCGCCCTTGGGGTCGATGGGCTCAACGCCCTCGTGCGCAAACACATCGAGCAGCTTGGCATGAACCGCATCGACGCCGTCGACGAACTGCTTAAAGTCGTCGGAAAGCTCTTGGCTGCGGGCATGGTCGATCGCGCGCTCGATATCGTCGATCACCGGCAACAGCGCGGTGACAAGCTTCTCGGTCGCGCGCTCGCGCTCGGCGATGCGCTCGTTGGCGGTGCGGCGACGGAAGTTCTCCCAGTCGGCCTGTAGACGGGCAGTGCGCTCGGTGGCGTCCTTCGCCTTGTCCTCGGCAGCCTTCTGAGCCTCTGCCGCAGCATCGAGCTCGCTGCGCACGTCGGCAAGCTCCTTTTGGGCCTGCTCGAACTTGAGCTTAAAGTCGTTGTCGGCGGCTTCCTCACCGGCGCGGATAGCGGCTTCCACCATCTCGTCCTCGGTCATCGTCGCCTCCTTGTTGGAATCCTCTACCTGGTTCTCGGCAGCCTCGGCGGCCTCGGCCTCGTTGGCCTCGGTATCGTCGACGGCCTCTACGGGAATCTTCACGTCCTTCTCCTCAGAGTCAACGGGGGCGGCGCCAGCGGCAGCCGCCTCCGTGCGAGCTTTACGGGCGGACATGATTACTTGTCCTCGTCGTCCACAACCTCGTAGTCGGCGTCGACCACGTCATCGTCGGCAGGCTGGGCACCAGCGGCACCGTCGGTCTGCTGCTGAGCGTCGGCGTAGACAACCTGAGCCAGCTCGTAGGCTACGGACTGCAGGGACTCGCCAGCGGCCTTGATGGCCTCGACGTCAGAGCCCTCGAGCGCCTTCTTGGCGTCGGCGATAGCGGCCTCGGCCTTGGACTTCACATCGGCGGAAACCTTGTCGCCCAGCTCGTTGAGGGTCTGCTCGGTGGAGTAGCACAGGCTGTCGGTCTGGTTGCGAACCTCGACCTCTTCCTTTTGCTTCTTGTCCTCCTCGGCATGAGCCTCGGCGTCCTTGACCATACGATCGACTTCGTCGTCGGACAGAGCGGTGGAGCCGGAAATGGTGATCTGCTGCTCCTTGCCGGTGCCCTTGTCCTTAGCAGAGACCTTGACGATGCCGTTGGCGTCGATGTCGAAGGTGACCTCGATCTGCGGGACGCCGCGGCGGGCAGCCGGGATACCGGTCAGCTGGAACTTACCGAGCGACTTGTTGTCGCGGGCAAGCTCACGCTCGCCCTGGAGTACGTTGATCTCGACGCTGGTCTGGTTGTCGGCAGCGGTGGAGTAGACCTCGGTCTTGGAGGTCGGGATCGTGGTGTTGCGGTCGATCATCTTGGTCATGATGCCGCCCATGGTCTCGACGCCCAGCGACAGCGGGGTAACGTCGAGCAGCAGGATGCCCTCGACGTCGCCGGTGAGCACGCCGCCCTGGACGGCAGCGCCGTCGGCAACGACCTCATCGGGGTTCACGGACATGTTGGGCTGCTTGCCGGTCATGGTCTTGACGAGCTCCTGGACGGCGGGCATACGGGTGGAGCCGCCGACGAGGATGACCTCGGTCAGATCGGAGAGCTTGAGCTTAGCGTCGCGCAGGGCGTTGGTGACAGGCTGCTTGCAGCGCTCGAGCAGGTCGCGGGTGATCTTCTCGAACTCGGCGCGGGTCAGCGTGTAGTTGAGGTGCAGCGGGCCGGACTGGTTCATGGTAATGAACGGCAGGTTGATGGTGGTCTGCTGGGCGGCGGAGAGCTCCTTCTTGGCGTTCTCGGCAGCCTCCTTCAGACGCTGCAGGGCCATGGGGTCCTGACGCAGGTCGACACCGTTCTCCTGCTGGAACTTATCGGCCATCCAATCGATGACGCGCTGATCCCAGTCGTCGCCGCCCAGGTGGTTGTCGCCCGAGGTGGACAGAACCTCAAACACGCCGTCGGCGAGGTCGAGGATGGAGACGTCGAAGGTGCCGCCGCCCAGGTCGAAGACCAGGATGCGCTGGTCGGTGCCCTGCTTGTCCAGGCCATAGGCAAGAGCAGCAGCAGTCGGCTCGTTGACGATGCGCTTGACGTTGAGGCCGGCGATCTTACCGGCGTCCTTGGTGGCCTGACGCTGGGCGTCGTTGAAGTAGGCCGGGACGGTGATGACGGCGTCGGTGACGGTCTCGCCCAGATACTTCTCGGCGTCAGCCTTCATCTTGGCGAGCGTCATGGCGCTCACCTGCTCGGCGGTGTAATCCTTGCCCTCGATATCGACGACGGCACGGCCACCCTGGCCCTCCTTGACCTCATACGGCACGGTCTTGATCTCGGAGGTGCACTCGGAGTACTTGCGGCCCATGAAGCGCTTGATGGAGAACACGGTGTTCTTGGGGTTGGTGACAGCCTGGTTCTTAGCGGCCTTACCCACGACGCGGTCGCCGTCAGCACGGAAGCCCACGACAGACGGGGTGGTGCGGTCGCCCTCGGCGTTCACGATAATGGTCGGAGAACCGCCCTCGAGGACGGCCATAGCGGAGTTAGTAGTACCAAGGTCGATACCAAGAATCTTGCCCATTAGAAATTCCCTCTCTCTTGTGCGTTTGCACCGACTCGGCGGTCTGCCGCGCGGCGCTTCGGCTTGTCTTTCAGGATGTAGTGTATCCCCTTATGGGCCGGAATATACAAAATCTAAGTCAATTCATATAAGATTTCTTATCTCTGAGAGTTTAGGTTCTCAAATGTGCAGGTAGATGCACTGTTTGAGTTCTCGGCAGATCTATTGAGATCTATGTAGAGTTGACTGAGGTTTGGGTCCGAAGGTGTCTGGGGCTGCCTTGCGGAAAGGGTATCCCGGTCTGAGCGCGAATTCTGGGACACAGTTTCCGCTGGGCGGTCCAACCGGAAACTGTATCCCGTTTTTCGGCCAAATAACGGGATGCCCTTTCCGCAGGCGCGCTCAATAGCTCAATATTTCAAGTCACCTTTAGCTAACATTTGCGCAGCTCAACGGCCCCACCTGCGCGTTTTTTAGTAAACCGTGGCATACTCGGCGAACGGTATGAAGATGCCGGCCAGAGGGTATTGCAAACGGTCGCTCCCGTGGTATGTTTTTGCCCGAATCAAACCGGCGCGCATCGCCTGTAGCGTCGGTCAACAGAGAGGAAACTACCATGGCTCATCCCGTAATTGATGCCGACGAGTGCATCGCTTGTGGCGTTTGCGTCGACTCCTGCCCCGCTGGCGTTCTGGAGCTCCAGGACGTCGCTACCGTCGCTGACGAGGACTCCTGCGTCGCCTGTGGCGCTTGCCAGGACGCTTGCCCCGCCGGCGCGATCACCGAGATCGTCGAGGAGTAACAACTCCCCCGCTTGCACACTCACAAGTACACCGTGCACAAAAAGGAGGCCTCCGCATCGCCGCGGAGGCCTCCTTTTGCATGTGTTCTAGGACAAATCATCCTCGTAGGGCATTAAATCGGCAAGGTAGCCCTTCTCCCTGAGCATGGCCTCGATCTCGTCGAGGGTTTGCTCATCCTCTGCCGCAATGCGATGGAAGTGATAGCCGCTCGTCACCGTTAATAGGGGAAAGCTCTTGCCGCTCTCGATATCGTGTAGGTAGCGCTCGACATCGCGACGATTGCGAATGTCCAGGTCGGCCGTGATCTTACCGTACACGCGGTGATTGACGATCACGTTGAGCACGGCGCCGCCGGCGTCGACGATACTCGTGAGCTCATCGCCTGCCTGCTCCACGCTGTGGCGAACCTTGACCAAGCGCGTGGGCACGGCGGGGCTGCTGGGGGCCTCCTGTAGTACATAGCCGCGATTGGTGGCGACGATATCGTGCCCGTCGGCGCGCAGCAGGGCGATGTCCTGCACCACGACCTGACGGCTCACGCCCACCTCGCGGGCAAGAGCACTGCCCGAGACAGGATCTTTGGCTTCCTCGAGCACGGCCATGATGGAACGGCGACGCTCGCGTGCATTCATTATTTACCGTCCAGCAGACGCAGGTGCTTAAGCGAGAGGTCGAGAATCGGCGCAGAGTGCGTCAATGCCCCCGAGCTAATAAAGTCAACGCCCAGGTCGGCGAGCGCGCGGATATTGTTAGCGTCCACGTTGCCCGAGCACTCGGTCTTGGCGCGGCCGGCGATAAGCTCAATCGCGGCAGCCATGTCGTCGTGGGTCATGTTGTCGAACATGATGATGTCGGCGCCGGCTTCCACGGCCTCGCGCACCATGTCCAGGTTCTCGCACTCAATCTCGACCGTCGTGGTAAACGACGCATGGGCGCGCGCCATCTCAATCGCGCGCGCCACGCCACCGGCGGCGTCGATGTGGTTGTCCTTGAGCATGACAGCCGTCGACAGGTTATAGCGGTGGTTGCTGCCACCGCCGATCTCGACTGCGGCCTTCTCGAAGACACGCATGCCCGGCGTGGTCTTGCGCGTGTCGACAAGCACGGTCTTGGTGCCCTCGAGCGCAGCCGCCATCCGATGCGTGTAAGTAGCGATGCCGCTCATGCGCTGCAGGTAGTTGAGCGCCACGCGCTCGCCCGAAAGCAATATGCGCGCGTCGCCGCGCACCTGGCCCACGTGGTCGCCGGCGTGCACCTCGTCGCCGTCCGCGACATCAAACAGCACCGAGCTCTGCGGATCCAGCAGCTCAAAAGTGCGAGCGAACACATCCAAGCCGGCGATGATGCCATCGGCCTTGGCGATGAGCTCAACGGTAGCGGGGCGCGCCGTAGGGCACACGCTCGCCGTACTCACGTCCTCAAACGTGATGTCCTCGCGCAGAGCCCGCAAAATCAGATCATCGACGACGAGCTTCATGGTAATGGGATTCATGGTCTACTCCTCCACGGCCTGCGTGCCGGCGGCACGGGCCAAATCATCGATTGCAAGGGTATCGGCGCTCAGGGCGCGGTGACGCCCGTCAAGTGCAGGCTCACCGGCCTGCTCCACGGTCAGCGACTCGCCGGTGCGCATACGCCAAGCAGCGCGGCGGCCCCAAACCAGCGCCTCGAGCAGGCTGTTGGAAGCCAGGCGGTTCTTGCCGTGCACGCCATTGCAAGCCGTCTCGCCGGCGGCGTAGAGCTCGGGCATCGAGGTGCGGCCGTCCTTGTCGACCCACACGCCGCCCATAAAGTAGTGTTGCGTGGGTGTGACGGGAATGGGCTCGTCCAAGATGTCGCGGCCGTCCTCCAGACAGCGCGCGCGGATGTTGGCAAAGTGCCCGGTCACCACGTCGCGCTCGACGGGGGCAAAGCTCAGCCACTCGTGCTCGGTGCCGTCCTGCTTCATCTGCTCGCGAATAGCGGCGGCGACAACATCGCGCGGCTGCAGCTCGTCGGTAAAGCGCTCGCCGGCGGCGTTGAGCAAAATCGCGCCTTCGCCGCGGCAGCTCTCGCTGATCAGGAAGGTGCGGCCCGGCTGCGGCGAGAACAGTCCCGTGGGATGGATCTGCACGTAGTCCAGGTGCTCCATCTTAATGCCATGCTCCTGAGCGATATAGCAGGCATCGCCCGTGAGCTGCGGGTAGTTGGTCGAGTGGTCGTATACGCCGCCGATGCCGCCCGTTGCCCACAGCGTATGGCGGGCATGGATCTTAAAGGGCTCGCCGGCATGCACGTCCTCAGCGGCATTTGTCAGCTCGTCGGCGGGACGAACCGAGTTGTCCTCGTCCACGGAAACGGCGACGACGCCGGTGCACGCCGTGGAGCCATCGCGCTCGGCAGTCAGGATATCGGTCATGGCAACGTGTTCGAGAATCTGCACGTTGTCCAGCTTGCGGACAGCCTGGAGCAGTTTGGTCGTAATCTCCTTGCCCGTAATATCGGCATGGAAGGCGATGCGCGGGCGGCTGTGCGCGCCCTCGCGGGTAAAGTCGAGGCTGCCGTCGGCCTTGCGCTCAAAGTCCACGCCCATGGCCAGCAGGTCATTGATGACCGAACGGCTCGAGCGAATCATGATGTCAACACTCTCGCGGCGGTTCTCGTAATGGCCGGCGTGCATGGTGTCCTCAAAGAAGGCATCGTAGTCAGAGCCTTCGGGCAGCACGCAGATACCGCCCTGCGCGAGCATCGAATCGCACTCGTCGACGGCGCCCTTGGAGAGCATGATCACGCGCGTGCTCGTCGGCAGGTTGAGGGCCGCGTACAGGCCCGCCACGCCGCAGCCGGCAATGACGACGTCGCACTCCATATCGGGGTATTGCTTGGTTTCCACAGGAATCCTCTCCCTTGAATGTGACATAAGGGACCGTCCCTCATGCCGCATTGTTCTAGCGCGCCGCATACTCGAGCATGCGGTCGAGCGTGAGCTTGGCCTGGCCGGCGGCCTCGTCCGACACGCCGATCTGCACCTCGCCCTCGCCCGTCTCCAGGCAGCGTACGAGCTTTTCGAGCGTGATGAGATCCATGTTGACGCAGGTGGGCTGCACCGCGGGGAAGTAGAACTTCTTGCCGGTGCCCTGGCAGCGGCGCTCGAGCTCGTAGAGCACGCCACGGACCGTCACGATAATGAACTCGCTCGCGTCGGACTCCTCGGCATATTTGATGATGCCGGCAGTAGAGCCGATGTAGTCGGCCTCGGCCAGGACGTCGGCCTTGCACTCGGGGTGCGCCAGCACGAGCGCGTCGGGGTGGGCCTCCTGCGCGTCGACGATCTGCTCGACGGTAATGATGTGATGACGCGGGCAGTAGCCGTTGTTGAGGATGACGTGCTTTTGGGGCACCTGCTCGGCCACAAAGCGGCCCAGGTTCTGGTCGGGAATGAACAAGATGTGCTGCTGTGGCAGCTCGGAGACGATCTTGACGGCGTTAGAGCTGGTAACGCACACGTCACTCCAGCTCTTGATTTCAACCGTCGAGTTGACGTAGCAGACGACAGCTAGGTCGTCGCCGTACTCGGCGCGCGCCGCATCGACCGTCTCGCGCTTGACCATGTGCGCCATGGGACAGTCCGCGCCTAGCTCGGGCAACAGCACCGTTTTGGTGGGATTGAGCAGCTTGGCGCTCTCGCCCATAAACTCCACGCCGCACAGCACGATGGTCTGCTGCGGCAGGCTCTTGGCAAGCTTTGCCAGGTAGAAGCTGTCGCCGACGTAATCGGCCACAGCCTGGACCTCGGGCGCCACGTAATAGTGCGCCAGGATCACCGCGTCGCGTTGGGTTTTAAGTTGCCGAATGGCCTCGACGAGCTCTGCGGGCACCAATGCCGCGCGCTCCGTTGCCGTCGTTGCCGATGCCAGGCCGGCCGCGATATCGCGTGCAAGCTCCGACGCATCCATGTTCGCGCTCTGCGCCATCAAGGCCCCTCTCTTTTGGCGAATCTTGGGGCTTTAGTATGACACCTGGCTTTACAGCTGACAAGACAGCTGTAAAGCCAGGTGTAAAGTTGGAATAAAGATTCAATCTTGGGGCGGGTCCATTTTCGAACTGGCAAGCTGAGGATAGTCGAAAATGGACCCGCCCCAAGATTCGAGCGGCCCGCATTGTCCTGGACCAAGGGGCAGTGGGCAAAAAGTGGCAAATATGAGTACTGTTACCAAATTGATGGCAGCGATTTTTCGGTCCAATACGTCAGAATCGCCTTATTTGAGGCACATTCATGGCACTGTCGGACGAAAATCAATGCTGTTTTGGCCCAACGAACGGAATTTTGGGGCCATTTGGCTGCTACTAATATGGTGACAGTACTCATATTTGGACTTTTTGCCCACCGGCTTCCAGGTGGCCCTGGAAAACGGGCCCGGATGGCGAGATCCGGGCCCGTCGGGAGCTGTCGCGCGACTAGGAGCGACGCTTCACGACCAAAGCCAACAGCAGAGCCGCTACGCCGGCAGCGAGCACGGCACCAGCCATGACGTACGCGCTATCGCCGGCCGAAGGCAGGGCCGTCTTGCCGCCCTTCTTCTTGGACTTGGTGGTCGTAGTCGTGGTGGTAGTGATGGTCTGGCCAGGAGTGGGCTTGGCAGCCTCGGCGACCGTAAAGGTCGTTTCGGCCGTGCCCGTGCTCGAAACCACGCTCAGCCTATGCTCGCCCACGCCAAGCGTATTCAGGAAGCTCGCCTTGAGCGTGACGATTGTGGAGCCCTCAGTGAGCTCGTAGTTCTCTCGCGCGACCTCCTTACCGTCAACCAGCACCTTCTGGAAGAACGCAAGTGGCGCGTTCGAGCGGAAGCTCAGGTCCTTGGCGGCCTCGACCACCATCGTCTGACCCTTGCCGTCGGTGATCTCGGGCGCCAGAATCGCGATCTCCTCGGTCTTGCCCTTCTCGCCGCAGACGGTGCACTCCTGATGCTTCTCACCCTTGGCCTCAACCGTCGCCGGCTTGTCAACGACCCACTCAAAGGCGTGCTCAGCCTTGTCGATAACCTCACCGCAGCGGCAGACATGCCAGTGATTCTTAGCGTCGTGCGCCCAGCCCGTGCCGTCGGGCTCGTGCTTGAGGACACCCTCGACCGTCACATTCACGTCGCCCTCGACATCCTTGAGCTCATAGGTGCCCTTGTCGGAGAGCTCGATGGCCTTACCGTCGACCTTGACGGCGTAGCCCTTGCCCGCAAAGTACGCGCTGTCGATGCTCACGGTAAGCGTTGCGGAGCCGTGCCAGTCGAGCTCGGTTGCCGTCGCGGTAAGCGTGTAGCCCTGCTGGTTAGTCGGCAGCGCCACGACCAGCTTGCGGCCGGCAGCCACGGTGATCTCGGTAACAGAGGAAACATCGTAGTTGGCCTTAGCCTGGTAGCGAACCTCGTACACACCGGCGGCGAGATCCTTGAGCTCGGTCACGCCCTCGCCCACGGCCTGGTACTCGGCGGCATCTTTGGCGCGCCACTCCATCGTCGCGTTGACGCCCGCGATCTTACCGTCACGCCTGCCGCTCACTGTCTCGGCCTCGGCCTGGACCTTCGGCGCGTCCTGGGCGGCGTTCTTGATGGAGAACTCGCATGTCAGGCCCTCGGTCGGCAGAACATAGTTGCCAGCGGCCTTGCCCGTCAGCGCGGTGAGGGTCGCCGTGTACGAGGCGCCGGCCTCGGTCTGGGAGCCCTCGACGGTCGCGCCAAGCTCGTCTTTGCCGATCACGTTGCTGAGCTTCGCCTCGGGGCAGTGCTCCCTGCCGTCGTAGGTGAACTCGGTGGTGCCCCATGCCACAGTGAGCAGACGCTGGTTGATGGTGAACGTGCCGTCGACGAACGTGATGCTGTAGTTGGGGTTTGCACCCTCGGGCTGCGTCAGCTGCAGAGCATAGCCGCCGTCGCGCACGTTGTCGTTATTTTCGCGCTCGATCTCGAGGCCCTGAAGCGTTTCGCCCGCGACGAGTTTGCCAGAAGTGACATCCCACGTAAACACGGGGTCAGCCTCGCCGTAGGTCTTAGAAGCGTCCTGGGCGGTGACCGTAATCGCGCACGGCTTGACCTCGAGCTCAACCTTGCCCTCGGCGGTCGCACCGTCAATCGTCACCTTGTAGGCGACGGTCAGTTTGCCGACGTCCTTAATCTTGGGGGCCTCGGGGGACCAATTCTTGCCGTCGGTGCTGTACTGAGCCGTTGCGCCCTCGGGTAGTCTCGTCGCATCGACCGTGTGATACGCACCGTCGTACTCGTCGGAGTAGCCAACGATGGCGGCAGCCGGGATCTTGACTGCAGGCAACGTATGCCCACAAACCGTACACCACTGATGCTTGGAGCCTTCCTCGGTTGCCGTGGGCACCCTGTCGACAACCCACTCAAAGGCGTGCGCAGTCTCATCGATCTTCTCGCCACAGGTGCACTGATGCCAGTGCGCGTTATTGTCGGAGAGCCACTCGTCGCTCACAGCCTCGTGCTTGCGCACGCCCTCGACGGTGATGGTAGTCTTCTCCTCGACATTGCTGAGAACGTACTTTCCGTCCTCACCCTTCTCGAGAACAACGCCGTTCGCCTTAACGGCAAAGTCGTCGCCCGCAAAGTAGCCATCGGAGATCTTTACCGAGAACTCCACGCTTTCATGCCACTGCAGTCTGTTCGGGCTATGCCAGTCTATCGAGTAAGCATCATTCTCACCAGAAAGGGTGACCCATAAGTACTTACCCTGACCGACATGCACTTCCACGGGCGTGGACGGCATGTAGTTATCGGTCTCGGCATACCAGACCTGGTAGTCGCCGGCGGCAAGGTTCTCAATCTTGCCGTCCTCGGAAACCATAGTCTTGCCATCGACGTCCCCGGCTTGGGTACGGAGCAGGCGATAGGCAACGTGGCCGCGTGCGCCCTCAATCTTTCCGTCGCACTTGCCACGGATAGTCTCGGCGGTGGCCTTCAACCCCTGGGGCTTCTCCTGCTCTGCCTTGTAGATCGTATAGCCCGTCTCCAGGAATTTGTCAGGAAGGACATAGTTCTTGATGACCTCAGGGTCGCCGGCGAGGCCCGTCACCTTCGCCTTATAGCTGCCCGCATCGACAGCCGTTGCGCCCTCGGTCGCATAGGAAACCTTGCCTTCGTCACCCTTGACAACATGGCTGATTACAATCTCGGGGCCCTGAGGCTTGCCGTTATAGGTATAGCTTCCAATCTTCCAGCCAATACCGAGTTGGCGCGGGGTGATCTCGAACGTACCAGTCTGGAGCGTCGGAGCATAGTTTGCCCGCTGGATCTTGTCCCACTTGTCGCCGACCTTGCTCTCCTCAATCGCCAGCGTATAGGTGTCCACGTTCTCGCCGGCCTCGCGGTGAATCTTAAGCCAAGAGAGCGGGTGGCCCTTGAGGATCGTGCCCTCAACAGCCTCGAGCTCAAAGTCCGGATCGTCATAACCGTACACCTTCGAAGTATCCTTGGGCCTCACCGTCACCGGACGGGGATCGACCTTAAGTACGACTTCGCCCTCGCAGATGTCACCAGACGTGAGGGTCGCCTTAAACTCAACGGTCTTGGAGCCGGCATCGCAGATGAACGGAGACTCGTCGCTCCAGTTCTTCTCGCCCTTCTCGCGATACTGGATAGATGCGACCGTCTCGGCGTTAACCGTCACGCCATGCTTTTCGCCATCGTAGATGCCTGAGTAACCGGTAATGCCGAAAGCCGGAATCTCGACAGATTCGCGCTCGTAGCCGCACGTCTTGCAACGCTCGTGCTTGGAACCAGGCTTATCGGCCGTGGCGTCTCGTTCGACGACCCACTCAAAGTCGTGCTTTGCGCGGTCGACGTCCTCCTTGCCGCACGTGCAGGTATTCCAGTGCTCGGTGTCGTCATACTTCCAGCCCGTACCATCGGCCTTCCTGGGGCCATCCTTGACCTCAACCGTCAGGGCTTCGGATGCATTGTGATTGCTGTTGGCCTTACGGCGAACGTTGTATTTTCCAGCAGCAAGCCCCTTGGCCGACGTCTCGCCCTCGTTAATCCATTGATAGTCGCTGGCGGACTCGGCTTTCCACTCGTAGGTGTTATCAATCCCGTCGATGCTGCCATCCGCCAAGGCATGCCCGGTCGCGGCCGTCGTCTTGACGTCCTTGGGAGCAGCCTGATCGGCGGGAGCGATCTTAATCTTAAGCTCGCCCTCCACCGGCACGTAGTCGGGTGCGGTAATACGGTACTTAATTGTCTCGGCACACACGTTGTCATAGACATCGCGCGTGACATTGGTATAGGAGGGGATTCGGTCTTCGTACAGTGAGCCACCATCGACGCTATATTCGATCCGCATGCCCTCGGGGGCGTTGTCGACCGTCACCGAGGGCGAGTGAGCCTTGCCATCAAAGGTGCCGTCAAAGCCCTTGGCCTGAACGTTCTCGAACTGCGTGCCGAAGATGCTCCAGTAGAAAAACTTGCCGTATGCAAAGTTTCCCAGACCCCAAGCCTGGCTCCTATACGCACCGGGATCTTTCTCCGAAACCGATTCGTTCCAAGCGAAACGCTCGAAATCGACGCCCTCTTTAAGCTCGATCCATTCGTCGCCAAGCTTATACGTCACCTTAATTCGAGGCGTTATCTCCTCACCCGTCCACTTATAAGACGGTACGTCGTTGAGCACGTCACCGTTGCTGAACCTGACGTTATCCTTCAGCTTGTCGTAGCCAATGATTTCGACCTTGCAAAGATTCTTGCGGTTGGAGTCCTTCTCTGCAAGCGAGGCGGGGTTGATCTTGAACACGCGCTCGAGCGTAACATCGCTTTGCCCCTCGATGGCAACCGTCGCTACCACGCGATAGGTGCCCGCATCGCACGGCTGCGACCCTTCCATCTCGATGCCCTGGGGATTATTGTCATCCACGCCCCTATAGAACCGCGCGCTCACAATCTTTACCTTGCCCTGGGCTACAGCGTTGTCCTTTTGAGACGGCTTAGTCGTAGCAAGCACGGCATCGCGCGGCTTGCCGTTGTAGGTAAAGCTCAGGTCGCCGCTCTTGGACGACATCAGCGAGATCTTCTCGCCATCCCTAGAGTAGACACAGTGTGAGGCCTCATACTGTCCGTTGCACGTAGCCGCGATGCTGTACCCATCCTTGTTGGCGGAATAGGTCCACTCGTGCTCGTGCTTGCGATGGATAACCTTGACCTTGCCATCGGTAACGTCGTATGCAAGGTCGGCATTAGCAAACTTGAGCCTGCTCGCAAGATCCTCCTGCGAAAGATCGCTCGTGCCAAGGTTCACATACTCATAGTAGTAGTACTGCTTATTGGACTCGGGATCGAACTTGGTATCGTCGACAGACAGGACGGCTTCGCCCGTGAAAGACTTATCGACGTGAACCTTGCCGTAGCTACCGACATCGGATGCGTCGACACCCTTCGCCTTGGTCGTAGTGACCTTCGTGTTGCCAGCGAGCGTCACAGAACCGAGAGCGTAAACCGCGCAGCGCTGCGAGTCCTGAATGTCGAGTCTTTGCCCGTAATCACTATAATAAGGAGACACGTATGAATCGTCGATAGTCGAGCTCTCGATGGTGCAAGAAGCGTCTTTCGCCACCGCAATGCCGCTCGTCATATGCATCTTGTAGTCAAAATACATGTATTCGCAGGGGCCATTCCACGAGGTCGTGCCCGCACTTGGCTTAGATCGAATACTACAGTTCTTCACCGACAGATCAGCATTCCTGACAACAATATTGCCCGAATGCACATGATTGTCCTCGACCTTCAAGTAGTCGCACGCGATCATTGACTGGTAATTGTTTTCGAACTTGCAGCCGTTCAATGTCACGCGGGGCTTGGCGTTTCTTCCGACCACGCTCAAGGCGCCAACGCAGTCGTCGGCGTTGTTGCTAAAGGTGCAATTGGTAAAAGTTGCATCAACCGCAACATGGGAACCACGAATAGTCACCGGAGCAGGAGATGCAGTGTAAGTGCTCTTGTCGTTGGAATAGCTACTCCGGCCATTCTTTACACAATTCCAATTGCTGACATTCACGTTCGTGAAGCTGGCCGTCTCCCCTCTGCCCATGGTTCCGTACAACAAAATTGCCCGGTCGCACTCACGGTCAAGATTAGAGACAAGCGTCAGATCCTTCACGGTAAGGCTAAGCTTCTGACCAGTATTCGGCTTATCGGCGACATTCCATTCATCACTATCGCCCAAGAACGTCTTGCCATTGCAAACGACCTTTGTCGCGGCGCCCGAGTCGCCGATGCACTCGACGTATCCACCCGTAACTACAAAGAGCGGACGCCTGTAGTACGTCTTATTACGCATATCGGTCAGCGGGCCGCCCAGATATCTGTCATTACTAAAGTACAGGCGGGTGGGGTTCTCCGCCGTGCCGCCTTGGACTTTGTAGTAATCAATATCGACCTGGCCGGTAAGGACATAGTCCTTGCCGGCCTCAAGCACAACAGGCTTATTTTTGTCGTAGTATGACAGGTCATCCTTCGACCTTATTGGAAACGTCGCACCCTGCGGATACGCCTCCGCTACCGTAGGCGTGGCGAGCGTCGTCGCCGCACCCCCAAGCGCCAGCGCTGCAGCCAGCACGCAAGCAGCAAGTCTGCGCCTCCCCATCTTCTTCCCCTTCATCGTTCAGCTCCCTTACCCCTATGCTTTCGCGATGTCCGATATCGCTTGGCGCTGGCGGCCGGCATGCTCCCTCGCCAGCCGTCAGCTCAAATTGACATATATATCCACCTGGTATTGTGCAACCGCATGTTTTGACACCCTGCCGCTCGGCGCGAGTTGCGTGCCGTGGGGCGCAAATGGAACGCACCCCCGCGGGCGGCGCGTGCACGATGTGGCAAAATCGAGGTACTAAGGGGGCCCAATATGCTCAAAATCATCGCCTGCGACGACGACGTCGCCTTTCTAGATAACCTGCACCGCATGGTCAACCGCTGGTCTGCCGAGACGGGTACGGCAGTCGATGTTGCGCTCGTTACGCGCGGCGAGGACCTGCTGGCACGCCATGCCGCATCGCGCGCCGACATTATCATGCTCGACATGATCATGCCGCTCGTCAACGGCATGGACACCGCCCGCGAGCTGCGCCAATCCGATACCGCCGTACGCTTGGTGTTTCTGACCTCATCGCCCGAGTTCGCGCTTGAGTCCTACGAGGTCCGCGCCTTCGACTACCTGCTCAAACCCGTGACCTACGAGCGCTTGGCGCAACTGCTCGACGAGCTTTCGAACCTGCGTCCGGCCGCGACCGAAGAGCTCGTCATCAAAACGTCCTTTGGCTACCATGCCCTGCGCCTATCCGATATCGAATATGCCGAGGCTCGCAACAAGCACGTGGTCTTCCACCTGCGCGATGGCCGCGATATCGAGGCGCTCGAGCCGTTCCGCAGCATCGAGGACCAGCTGGCCCAAAACGCGACCTTCTTTAAATGTCACCGCAGCTACCAGGTCAACCTGCGCAATATCGACCACTTTAACCGCACGGATATCGTCATGCGCTCGGGCGCGTGCATCCCGCTGGCGCGCAGCTGCAAGCAGGGATTCCAGGATGCCTACTTTGCGGCACGGTTCGAGGGCGGGAGGCGCTGATGCTTTCCTCGGCAGAACTGGTACTTTGGGCAATCCACCATGCGACGACGTTGCTCTTTGGCGTCTTTGCCTCGGCGGCTCTGTGCGGTGTCGAGATCAACGGCCGCCATTCGTTCGAACTGGTGGGGGTCGGCGCCGTAACCGGATGCGCATTCGGCCTCGCCAATGCCGTCGGCGGCGAGCTTTTCGCCCGTCAGGCCTATCCGCTCGTCGTGCATCTGCCGCTTGTCGTCTACCTGTGCGTACGCTATCGCCTGAGTCCGCTGCTCGCCATCCTGGGCGTTACCAGTGCCTACCTGAGCTGCCAGTTTAGCAACTGGATGGGCATCGCCGCATTCGCCGCCACCGATTCGCAAATCGCATACTACGTGGCGCGCATCATCACGACGCTCGGCGTCTTTGCGATCTTGCTGCATTGGGCCAGAGACATCGGTCCGCGCCTGGCGGTCAAAAGCCCCACCGAGCTGGAGATTCTGCTCATCCTGCCGCTCGTCTACTACATCTTCGACTACGCCACCAACGTCTATACCACGCTCTTCCACTCGGGCTCGGTGGTAACCGTTGAGTTTTTGGCGTTCGCCCTCTGCGCGTTCTACCTTATGTTTCTTGCCGTCTACCTTCGCGAATACGAGGCAAAGGAAATCGCCGAGCGCGAGCGCTGGATGCTCGCGACCCGCGACAGCGCGGCCATCAAAGAGCTCGAAGCCTGGCGCCAGTCCGGACGCGAGCTCTCGGTTCTCCGTCACGACATGCGCCACTACCTGCGCGGTCTAGCGGCCCTGATCGAAGAGGGTCACACCGATGAGGCACTCGAGCGCATCGACGCGCTCTGTGAGACCAACGACCGCACCGCCGTGCGCCGCTACTGCGCCAACGAAACGGTCAACATTGCGCTCTCGTCGCTTTCCGCGGACATCAACGCGCACGGCATCACCGCCGACCTGCGCGCCGCCGTGCCCGAAACCGTCCACGTGGGCGATGTCGATCTGTTCAGTGTGGTATCGAACGCCCTGGACAATGCCATCGCCGCGGCGAGCGCCGCCCCCGAAGGCAAGCGGTTTGTCGACCTGGACCTTCGCTACGAAGACGGTCAGCTTCTATTGCTGGTTTCCAACACGTTTGGCCGTGCGCCGCACATGGTCGACGGCATGCCCGTGGCTCAGCACACTGGGCACGGCTTTGGCACCAAGAGCATTAAACTTGCCGTCGAGCGCATGAACGGCAACTGCCAGTTCCGCATTAACGGCGACCGGTTTGAGCTGCGCGCCGTGATGTAGGGGCTGCCGCCAGCCTCGCTACAGCGGTGCAGCCGCCGGGGTCAGCTGCTTGATGTAGGCCCACATGCGCTGCTTGGCGGCCTTGTCGGTGAGCGCCGCCTCAAAACCGTCGAGCGCCAGCACGCGGCGGCCCTGCACATGGGCGACCAGGCCGGGCTTGAGCATGGCGGTGTCAAAGTCATCGATCGCCACGAGCATATCGGCGTAGGTCTCGCGCATGGCGTCAGCCGCGTTGTTGTCGAGCAGTAGCACCGCCTCGGGGTCCAAGGCCTCAAGTGCCTCGCGGAACAGCTCGCACGGCAGAGTCTCGCCCGCCGCGACCGCTCCGTCGCCTGCGCCGGCGACGCTTGCCAGCACGCAAAAATCCTCGGGCGCGTAGCCGATGGCCCCAAGCGCCTTGCGCAACGCCGCGCCATCCGGGCCGGCGGCAAGCTCGCCACCCGAACGCTCGGCTTCGTCCAAATCGCCTTTGACCAGCACGATCGGCGAGCACGCGTTGCCCACGATGCGCACGCCACGGACCGCAAGCGATGTGAGCTCCTGCTCGGCCGCCTGGGCGATGGCTTCTTTTTTCTGGCTTTGTGACGTGGACATGCGCTCTCCAATCGTTTGCGTGCCCACCATTATATAAAAGAGCCGCCTGCGAGTGGTTGCTTTGCGGGCGGCTGGGTATAAGCACGGTCGTACTGAGTTTTACGCGGCTGAGCCGCGTCACATTATGGAGGTCACCATGGCTGACATTAAGCAGATTACCCCCGAGAACTTCGATTCCATCGTTAACGGCAGCCTGCCCGTGCTGGTCGATTTTTGGGCACCGTGGTGCGGGCCCTGCCGATCGCTCTCGCCCATCGTTGACGAGGTTGCCGATGAGCTGGCGGGCAAGCTTGCCGTTGCCAAATGCAACGTCGATGATAACCAGGACCTGGCCATGAAGTTTGGCGTCATGAGCATCCCCACGCTGATCGTCTTTAAGAACGGCGAGGAGGTCGACCGCTCGGTCGGCGCCTTGCCCAAGGCAAGACTTCAGGCACTGCTGGAGAAACATCTGTAATACGCTTGTTACTTGTCTGCCGTCCATGAGCGGTTTCGCACCGCTCACCGGAGTGCCAAACGCAAGGCATGCGACCACGGATAGTATGGTAGACACAAACAGCCCCCAGTGAACGGGCGCGGGTCAGACGGACTCGCGCCCGTTTTCTTCATTTGCCTAGTCTTTGCCACAAGTTTTGTTATGGATTTAAAAACTCAGATCCGATAGCACGTTCGTAAGACTGGATCGTTTCGGCATTTGCCCTCTCGATATCATTAAGCGGTGATGTCATCGCATCAAATTCCTCAGGCGAGTATATGCCTTCATACCAATCCTTATTGTCGAAATACTCTTGAATCTTCTCATTCTTGAACTTGCGACCATGGCGTGCATATATTTCATTTCTTGCCAAGCAAAGCTCCCATGTGCTCATACCCATTTCTTTAATCTCCGCCTCGGTATAACGCCGTGAGTCGCTTTCAGAAAGTAAGTAACCGTCTACCGTCGAACTTTTCGCATCACAGTAATAGGAAAAGCTATCCATAACCTTATGTGATTGATCATCAATAAATGACACGACAACCGTACGGCTATCACCCGAATCGCTACCGAGCGTCGATCGATATGCGAGCTTGCAAACTCCGTCCGAACCAACTACAACACTACGGGGGTTAGTCGAAGCCTGCTCACCGTTCGTACCCGCTTCTTTCAGGGACCAATTCTCCGGCTTCGACAACGCCCCTGTCGAAGAGCCGGTCACCTTGACATTCACCACCATCTCTGGAAACCCGGCGGAGTTATTTGATACCACCATTAATTCAGTTGCGCCTTCGTCGTCGGCCTCGTCCTTTTCATCTGAGTTTTCCGACTCAAACTCATCGGCATCCGATTTATACATCGCATGCTGATAGGTTTGAGTGAATTCTGGTGATGAGTGCCCGCCCCCGAATCGATTCCAAACATAAAAGCCGCCAACAATGATGGCGGCCACCAGGCCAATTATCACGATTTTATTTGAATCGAATCCGCCAATTAACCCAATTACTCTTTTACCTAGCTCGTTGCCAGAATCCTCCGCCGCTGCCCTCCCCTTCGCATTATCCTTGACATCGAACGGCATCCGCTCATTCTCTGTGGTCGACCGACCCACGTCAAAAGATACTTTCGCAGCACAAAAAGGGCAGTAAACTGTCCCCTCTTCTATCTCTGCGTTACATTTGGGACACTTCACTGTCTCCCCTTTCAACCTGTCTTTTAGCCATCAACATGACGTCGATATTCTTGATAGTTCGACAGATATGATGAGAATTCCGCCGATGTATCCGAATTTCCCGTCCGCCACGCCTTGTGGTCGATAATCTGGCTCTTGAACCCGTAGTACTCATCGATATACGCAATTAGACCGTCGACAGCGATAAGCTGCTCTTCGGGGTAATCGCCCGATCCTCCAACATGGACCATCTCAATCCCAACGGAATAAGAGTTCATGCCGTAATCGGGATAGCTTCCCCCTATCGGTAACGTTCCGACCTTGTCATCTCTCGAATCATCGATTGTTCCATACTGCTCGTTCTTCCCAGCATCGCCAAAACCGGCATGGTGCGCGATTTGATCGAGAGGCACACATTGAACGATCGACCCATCTTTTCCAACAACAAAATGAGCCGCTACCTTATTGCCGTTGGACTCCCACCAATCGATGACACTTTCAGGGGAAGAATCGCCCTCCGTATCGTGCAAAACGATGTACTTCTGAAACTCAGGACCCTTAGGCCCATGCGCCAAGTCGGCGTAGTACCGTTCTTGAATGCTTGGCTGAAATTCCGAGCTCCCATCGATGGACGAAGAGCGAGATTCGTCTTGCTCTACAACCCCTGAAACCGTGTCAGCAACTCTCGCATTGCAGATATCAAGCACATCTCCAACACCATCTGCACAAGCCGCCAGCACGCAATTGCTTCCGCTGGATTTCACGACCTTTCTCACGCCAATACGACCGACCAGAACAATTCCCAAGCCGAACAAGAAAATGGCAAGCGCGGAGACGAGCCCCCGCGCCACCCATAAACGCCTAGAGTGAGCTTGCATACGTGCTGACCACATCGCATGCCGTACTGATAAGGCCACCCGCCTCGAGCAGCTTTGCCGCTGCCGCTCCAAGCTGCCCAACCGCCTCATTTTGAGCGGTCGAATTTGTTCCTTCCATTGCCGCATTAAGCATGTCGTGCAGTGAATCGAGATCGTCCGCCACCGTGACGCACACACCTCGCTGCGTCTCCATCTTCGACACCAACGCGTTCAGCTCTGCAACGAGCTGGCCGATGTTCTGACTCATTTCTGTTCCTTTCCGTTGTCACAACAACCCAAATAGCACATTCGCAATAAGCGAAATTACCCCAATACAGCACGCGCATAGAACCGCCGCCTGAGAAAGGCAGCCGCCTTTCGACTCCTCGGCTTTAACGGGAAGAGGATCCGGCATCGCCTTCTCTTCTTCCACCAGAAGACGCTTCCGGTCAAGAGCCGCCCGTCGAGCATCCAGTGCATTTGAAGATCGCTGACTCAACTCGTTCACAGAGGTATCTTTTTCAATCATCTCGATATAGCAATCGATTTTCTTGATAAGCCCTGATAACGAAGAGGCAAGCTCGGCAGCGTCTTCATTCGACGCAATCGGTCTTACCATGTTCGGAAGCGCAGCGCCGACGTCCTTCGCGTGACTCCCCGCAAGTCGTTTAGACAATTGCGAAAAAGCCTCCTGTGCTTGATGCGCCAGGCGATCTATCTCCGCTTTCTTTTTGCCCGCCATGTTCCTCGCAGAGGTCGACTCCCGATCACAACGATCGCACTCCTGCTTAACAAGCTGGGCGGTCGACGCCTCCGATTTCAGAAATCGTTCTGCTTCGGACAGATACCTTTCGTACAAATCATCCCTGCTCATCGTCGCCCCTCCTCCATAATCGCGTTGCGACAAAGGGCATGAGCTTCATTGAGGGACGTCCCGAAGAAGCCTCCTTGTAAAGGACCCGGTTCTCTTGCCCGTTCCACTGGCACAGCGGGCCATCCAACTGCTTCGCTGCGACATTCGAGCCAAAGAGACACGCCACGCCGTCAAAAGACGACAGTCCCGCTGAACCCAACTGCGCTGAAAGCGCTACGGGGTTTTGCCAATGGCAGACAAAGTGGATTCCGTGCATAGGAGCCTCGCGGAATACCTTTTGAATCTTCTGCTGAGCACCAAAGTCGAAAGATCCTAGTGAGTCCGCATTCGGCACCAACACAAACCGCTCCCGCCCACATTCTTCCCCGACATCATTTCTCTGAAGACAATTGGTAATCCATGCAGCCGCTTCGTCCGAAGGCACGACCTCCGGAGAAACCCCCGTACGAGCGCATATCTCCAGAGTCGAATTAGAAACATGGCGCGCGCCATCCTCCACTACAGCAAACTCAGCGCCTCGCTCATAGCGCGCAAGCGATAAAACAAGCGTTTCCATAACGCACGCCGCAAGATCGACAGAATTCGGAAGATCACCGAGCCCTGGCAGCGTTCCCCTGCCCACAAGAGCGATATTGCTTCCCGCAGCTCTTTCAAACGGGAAATATATCGGTGCCAACCCAGCAGAAACACCCCGGCCAAGCAAGGCGCGCGGCACGTTACCTGAATCTATGTCGTTCTGCTCAAGGAGGGCCTCAGTCAACTCCGGCAGAGCGCTTCCGTCGAAAACCACCGGTTCATCAAGGTGCTCTTTTGGCATCGCATAGAACTTGTTCCTGAGACTGTCCAACGTGGCATCCTCAGCAAACGGCGTAAGCACCGTCACATTTGCGCTCGGATTTCCGTAATCTTCGTTCAGAATCGCCTGTCCCCTGAACCTTAGACTAGCAGCCGCCTCGTTAAAGGGTCCGAAAGTCGCCCGCGACTCCGCCGGCGAGTTTTTCAGTCCGATACGGATAGGAAACTGTGCGAAGAACTTGCCCTGGGAAATGGCAAGATTGGTTATCCCGCCGATACTTTGTGACGCCAATATCACGTGAATACCGTATGCACGATAGAGGCGAACGATGCGTTCCAAAAGTTCACAGGCTTCCTTGCCTCTCGCGCCTTCTAGAAATAGCTGGAACTCATCAATGACCACAACGATACGCGGCATCTTATTCCCGCTATTGCGCCGATACTTTAGCAGATTATCTCCGTAAGGCTTGATCGCAGCGGCCCTCCGTTTGGCCTCGGCGGCTATGGAATTCAGCACATCCATGGCAAAGTCTTCATCGGCCTCAAGCCCAAATGCCTTTACCTGCGGTAGATACTCGGGGGAATCCGGCGTGGGAGCCATGGGAAACAGGGTAACGCCCTCTTTGAAATCAAACAGATAGAGTTCCAACTCGTCGGGAGAATACCTGGCGCACAAACCGTAGATGATATCTTTCAACAGATTCGATTTACCCTGTCCGACCGCGCCGGTTATCAGTGCATTATGTCTTTGAGTCTCATTCGAGCCAATCGTGACATCAACCGTCTGGGTTCCACGCAGACCCAGCGAGAACGTGACTCCGTCCTCGCTCGTCTCCATCCAATACCCCGCGGGAAGCACCGACTCGATCTTTACTTCGGGCAACCGCAGCTCTGCCGCTGATCGGGCCATCCGTTCGGCGGCTTGCGCCGATTCAATCGTGTCAAGCTCATAGAGCTCAACATCGTAGCCATCGTGACCCAGCCATCGGGCATGACTGCCCGAGAATAATTCGAGACGCTCCGAAACAGGATAGGAACGTTTCTTCTCGCAATACCATTTGGGCAAGTCGTCCATCTTAGGTTGTATCATTAGGAAAGAAGTGCCTGCCTTTGGGGCCGCCTTCATCAGCGAGCAGATACGGTCGTATTGCTCGGCAGCCATTCCCATCGGCATATCGTGAATCACAACGAGCTGGTACTTCTCGACCGGCATTCCGACCCGTTGGTGATATACCGCCAGGCTCTCATCGTCTGACAGCAACTCGTTGTTGATTTGCGTCACACGGTCGGTCAGCTCGTTAAGTAAGGCATCGAGTTCGCCTCTTGAATGCAAATACCTGACCGCTGCCTCGCCTTGCCCGTTCCGGCCAATCGTCGAAAAAGGAGCCTCGATGTTTTTGAGTGCCGGGTCAAAACTAATGATTTCAACTTGCGACGCTGAAGTCGATAAAAGCGTCTTGGCCTCTACCTCGCGCACTACCCCGTCTGAAATGCAGCCCTCGCCTGAAACCGACATCACGATATTGCCGTGACCAAGCAACGGAACGATAAAGGGCACCGTAAACAAATCGTCACGTTTTGAGGTTTTCGACATGGATCCGATCTGGATATACTCGGCGGCATTGAGGGCCGAGCCTTCCTCGATCGCCAGCAACTCGTCAACGGTATCCTGCACTCGCTTTTTCGAAAGGGCGTTGCGGCGCTTCTCCCGGATGCTGAGTTTATTGAGCGCTCGTGTTTTTGCCTCCTGTCTCTCCTTCAGCGTCATCTTCAACCACGTGTCAACGGAGGCAGATTGGGATTCACAAGCTCCCAGCAGATGAGCCTGGCATTCCTTGACCTCGTTGAGCGCTTGCCTCATTTCGGCATAGGTCTCTTCCAGCGACATATTGGCCATCAGTCCTCTTCGTGCCGAAAGACAACCACTCGCGCCGGGCGAAGAAGCCGTACGCCAAGCCTATATCCATCCCGTTCCACCCGGGCAATCTCCCCGTCTTTTGATGCGTCGCACGTCTTAATCAATCCGACGACTTCATGCTCCCGCAAGTTGACCTTCCCTGCACACGAAACCCGCTCAAGCCCGTAATGACCGCACGTCTCGATGACTTCATCCACAATCGAGGTTCGCAAATCCTCCGATAGAGGTTCGGACCTAAATCTGTCAATTGCCAACAACAACTCGGTGAACAACGTTGCAAAAGCTTCGCCAGTAGCCAGGTCTTTGATTTTGTTTGAGTCTGATTTGAGGGACGCGAGGGACGTCTTGAGCTGTGCGGCGCAGTCAATAATTGCCCGGCGATCGCTATCCAAGCCGTCCAGTGCCTGGTCCCACCGTACATCCATTATTGAAGCCCTGTTTTCCAAGCGGCATCTCCTAGATTTCGCTTGTTAATCCGCCATCCTTCGGGAAACACTTCAAACATGCCCACAACAACAACGATCGCCACGTAAATCAAGACATACTCAGCACCAACAGCGGCGAGTATAAAGAACAGCACAATGAAACCGATTATCGCTTTGCCAATATCTTCCTGATTTACAAAGTGCCTCTTGCGTGCCCACTCGGTCATTCCGCGCATTTGCACAACCCATTTTGCTGTTTCGCTATTTACTTTCCCCATAGAATCTAGTTCCGCTATTACTTTTTCTACATATTCAACCTGCTTCAAATTGGTGAAGCAAACTTTGCTCCCTTGCGAACTCATCTTGTCTTCCGCATCATGTCGGAGGCAACGGCACAACGAATTTCTAACGATTTCAGAATCCGGATGGGCCTCGTAAAGGTTGCGGCACATTTGCAGGGCCACGTCATACTGACCTCTGTAGTACCTCACATCGGCGAGCAGCGCCAAAATCAAGTAATCCGACGGGTCAATCTTTTGAGCAACAAGAAGCTGAGATTCAGCTTTCTCATATTCATCGGTCATGTAGTAGGCAAATGCCAGTAGCTTTCGAGCATACACGTCGTCCGAATCCAACTTAAGCAGCTCGGATGTTGAGAAAATGACATCGTCATATTTATCAAGCAATTGGGAAGCACGCGCGCGCCACAACCAAGCCGACCCATCAGACGCGTCAGCTCGAACAGCTTCGCAAGCTGAATGGAACGCATTTGTATATTGGCCCGCCTCATAATACGCTTTTGCGTCTGCGACCCAGTCTCTTCCCGAGGTTCTCGACATTGGACTCTCGCCATGGGGCTCTCGCCCGACTTCCCTCTTGTTTGCGTCATACGACGCATCGTACTTACCACGACGCACCTCATCGTGGAACAGTTCATCCGCTTCGTTCAAGCGCTGCATCATTTTCTCAGCGTTCGTTCTTTGCTCCGCATCGGGCGAGCCCTCGAGGCGCCTGAAGCGCTTTCTGGTTTTCTTGATCGCCTCTTCGATATCCTCAATCGAGGCGTCCTTTTGCAGTTCAAGGATTTCGTAGTAGTCGACAAATTCTTCCATCTGATTTCCTATCCGATCTCGATGTTCTTCATCTTGTTAACGGCAGCATCAAGTTGCCGCTCGTCCATATTCGCCACGCGGTCGATTTCGAACTCACCGTACAGTCGTCCGTTCTCCCCGTCATATAGACGGATATGCACTGTCTGTTCTTTGTCGTATTCATAGACGATGCGGATGGGAGAACTCTTGGGCAGGCCAGCGGGAAGCGGTATCTCTTTAGATCCGATGATTACCACATAGTTCAAATCAGGGTCATCGCCCTGCGTCACCTGGACGTTGACGCATGATTGGTTTTCACAGACCGTCGCTGCATCTTGTGAGTAACTTCCCGGCACGGGCGAATTCCTCGGAATCACGACCTCGTTGTAATCCTTGCCATCCTTATCGAGCATCACAACCCCCAAAGGTTGCGATGTCACATCGGTGATGACAACGCTCGGGACCTCGAAGATGGGCATGTCAGGCAAACCATCCTTCGGTAAACCCGCCTCATCAAGACTAGACTCCATCTCTATCGCTGCCTGAACGGCGGCTCCCATGGCAACAGCCTCATCAGGATTTACCCCGAGCTCAGGCTTCATTCCCGATATTTCTTCAATCAGTTTGTGCACCATCGGCATACGCGTCGAACCGCCCACAAGAAGCACATGGTCGATCTGCGACCATGAATAGCCAGTGTCTTCGAGCACATCCTCAACCAGTTCTTTTGTTCGAGTTAGAAGCGACTTGCTTACGCGTTCGAAATCTTCGCGCGTAATAGTTACGCGATAGGGCTTTCCGTCTTTCGAAATGTGAAGGTTGGCTTTTGCCACGTTCGAGAGAGTGCGCTTCACCATTTCGCACTTCTCGCGAAGCTCAGCGCTTATCAGATAATCCTCAAGAACATTACCCGCCCCCTGCTTCGAAAGCTCTTCAGCTGCAAACGACATGAGGGCGTTATCGAAATCGAATCCGCCCAAGTTTCTATCGCCATCGGTTCCGATAACCGTAAAGCAACCGTCCTCTATCTTAAGAAGCGTCACGTCGAACGTTCCGCCGCCCAGATCATAGACAAGCGTGACGCCGTTCTTCTCGGTATCGAGACCAAAGGAAAGGGCTGCGGCCGTCGGTTCATTCAACACGCGAAGCACTTTGGTGCCCGCAATTACACCTGCCTGCTTTGTCGCAGTTCTTCTTGCATCATCAAAATATGCGGGAACCGTAATCACGGCTCCGCATACTTCTTCTCCAAGTGCCTGCTCGGCATCTTGCAATAATTTTTTGATAATAAGGGAGGAAACCTCTTCTGCAGAGTAGGAAACGCCCGAGTCGGAGTCGAATCTCCAATCCGGATTTCCCATCTGCCGTTTAACGAACTGGACAACATTATCGGGATCACTTGCCGCCGAATGCTTGGCCATCGTTCCAACAAGCGGCTCGTCTTTTCCGTCAAATGATTGGAATAAAACAACCGAAGGTGTAGTCGGTTCTCCGTCCGCATTCTTCAGTATTTCGGGAAGTCCATCGTCTCCCAACACAGCGACGGCCGAATAGGTCGTCCCAAGATCGATTCCAACAACTCTCCCCATAGCCACCATTCCTCGATGTCTATTTATATTGGTTTTGAGTTTATTCAAATTAGACTTTATGTCAATTATTGCACCTAAGGACAATCCAATTAGACATTTGACCGGCACCGAAATGCAAAGTTGCTCTTGATATCAGACGGGAGCGACATGGATGTGACCAATAAACATACCGCACTCGCCAGAATCCGCAAAAAGTCAGGGCTTACTCAGCTTCAAATTGCGGACAGTCTTGGCGTTAGCAAGGCGACATATAGTGCATGGGAAACAGGTCGAGCAAAACTAGGAGAGGACCGCATTGTTGCATTGTGCGATCTCTTTGGATGCACGCCCAACGATATCCTTGGCTATACCAAAGATCCAGACGGAAGCCCTGCGTTTTTTACTGCTCAGGAAGACGAATATCTATCGCTCTTCAAAGCCCTGCCGCCAAACATCAAGGCCGACATTCTTGACATCATGCGTTATACGACAAAGGCCTGGAGACTCTAGGGCTTCTCTTTTGGCATCATGAATGTTTACTAGATATAATGTCCAACTTGCACAATCTAAATCGTCCAACTTGCACAATCTGAATCGTCCAACTTGCATAAATCAACGGTATAATACCCTGCTAGCAAGGAGGGTGACATGGGTTCAATTCAACACGGTTATTTACCACGAGTCGCGGACAAAGTGCTCGCCAGAAAACTAAAATCTTCTGGGGCTGTCCAAATCAAAGGGCCAAAATGGTGCGGCAAGACCGCAACGGCTGAACAGGCAGCCGCAAGCAGCATCTACATGCAAGACCCCGATAACGGTCCGAGCTACATCCAGCTTGCCGATTCGAAGCCCTCTCTCCTGCTCAAAGGAGATGAGCCACGCCTCATCGATGAATGGCAAATGGCCCCACAGCTTTGGGACGCCGTAAGGTTCGCGATCGACCGCGGCAAAGGACGAGGCAGGTTTATCCTCACCGGCTCCGCAACGCCTCGGGCAAGCGAAATGCCGGCACACTCAGGAGTCGGCCGCATAGCACGTATAAACATGCGCCCGATGTCACTTTTTGAATCACGCGAGTCAACAGGATCAGTTTCGCTGGCAAGCCTGTTTGATGGAAACACCGATGTTGCCGATATGGTCGACTTCGATATCGAACGTATCGTCTACTCACTTTGCCGAGGAGGTTGGCCTGAAGCGGTTACCGAGCCAAACCATGGGATTGCGCTATCCATGGCCCCTGATTACATCTCGGAACTGCTTGATTCCGATATCGACGAGATTGATGGACTGCGGAGAAATAAGACTTGGATGGCCCAGATTATTCGAAGCTACGCTCGCAATATCTCAACAGAGGCATCGCTCGCCACAATCGCTGCTGACATGCAAGGAGAACCTCCCTCAAGAAATACCGTTTCTGAATATGTCGACGCCTTGACCCGCTCCTGCGTTTTCGAAGATCTCGAGGCATGGGCCCCGCGGCTCCGCTCAAAAACCGCCGTACGGACGAGTCCGACGCGCCATTTCTGCGATCCATCGCTTGCGGTCGCAGCCCTGGGGGCAACGCCTCAAAAGCTCCTGGAGGATTTTGAAACATTTGGGCTTCTGTTTGAATCGATGTGCATCCGTGACCTGCGCACCTATATGGATCTGCTTGGCGGCAAGGTTTACCACTATCGGGACAAGACCGACCTTGAAGCCGATGCGGTACTCGTGCTAGATGACGGCAGGTACGCTCTGGTTGAGGTCAAGCTTGGCTCAAAGCCTATAGACGCCGCTGCCGCCAATCTCAAGAAACTCGCATCTAAAATCGATGCGACCCACCAAGGCGAAGCGTCCTTCTTGCTCGTTCTCACTGGAACCGCAACTGCCTACCGACGGGAAGACGGTGTCGTAGTCGCGCCGCTTGCTTCACTGGCACCGTAGGACAACTGGCATACAGCGGCGGGCGCGGGAGCCCTCCGTAGTAGAATCTGAACCACCATATCGCCCCGTACAAAAGGAGATTCCTATGCATGACGTCGGAATGAACATGAGCCAGCTTGCCATGAGCGTCAAGCAGGTCGACGACACCATTGAGCTCGCTCACGAGTGGAGCCATCAGCTGCTGCACGCAACCGAGAACTTTGACATGGAGCGCATTGGCGCCAAGCTCGAGGCCGCCATGTCTGCGCTGCACGAGGCACACGATGCGCTCGAGGGCTACGAGGAGGCCATCGAGGCAGATCACAACTCCGTCGGCTCTGTGAAACTGGTGTAACGTGGCCGAGCACGAGCACGCGCACGGCCACGGTGCGGACGACGATGCGAGCTGCCGCTGCAGCGGCCCCAGCTCCGAGCTGGTCCGCTTTTCGGTCACCGCGCCCGACGACCTGCTGCACCGCTTTGACGAGCAGATCGCGCGCCGTGGTGACGTGGCTAACCGATCCGAGGCCGTACGCGATCTGATTCGCGCCTCGATCGCCAAGGAACAGATGCGCACGCCCGACGAGCAGGTCATCGGTTCGCTCACCATGATCTATGACCACCATACCGGCGATCTGACGCGCCGTCTGGACGAGGTGCAGCACGACTACACCGACGAGATCGTCTCGACCATGCACGTGCATCTGGACCACCACAACTGCCTGGAGATTCTGGCGCTCAAGGGTCGCGGCGAGCGTGTCTACGAGCTGGCCGACCGGTTGCTGGGGCTGCGCGGCGTTAAGCACGGCGAGCTCACGTGCGCCGCCACCAAGCAGAGCTTGGGACTGTAGCGCACCTGTCCCTATTTGGTCGGTTTTGATGAGGGGTGTCGCATGCGGCATGTGCATATTCATGTAACGGGCATTGTGCAGGGCGTTGGCATGCGGCCGTTTGTGTATCGCGAGGCCATGGCGCATGGCATTTGCGGATGGGTGCTCAACGCGGGCGACGGCGTGCATATCGAAGCGCATGCTCTGGCCGGTGCGCTCGATGCTTTTGTTGCCGCGCTTTCTGCGCATGCGCCTGCGGCAGCCCGCGTTGAGCGAGTCGATATTGCGGATTTGGAGCCTGGCGGCTGGAGCGCTGCCGATGAGCAGGGCTTTCGCATTGTGGCATCGCAGGACCAGACCGCGCACACGACGCTCGTCTCGCCCGATATCGCCACCTGCGACGATTGCCTGCGCGAGTTGTTCGATCCCGCCGACCGACGCTATCACTACCCCTTTATCAACTGCACTAACTGCGGACCGCGCTTTACCATCATCCGGTCGCTGCCTTATGACCGAGCGGCCACGTCGATGAATTGTTTTCCCATGTGTCCTGAGTGTGCCGCGGAGTATGCCGACCCACTCGACCGGCGTTTTCACGCGCAGCCCGATGCCTGCTTTGATTGCGGGCCGCATATTACTTGGCGCGAGGCTGTGAACGGCGATGCGTGCGGGAATTCGTCCGCGACACCGGCCGTCGGCACCACACGCGAGGCCAGCGACGCTATCATCGAGCGCTGCGTCGAGCTGCTGGCCAGCGGCGGCATCGTCGCCATCAAGGGTCTGGGCGGATTTCACTTGGCATGCGACGCCTCCAACGAGCAGGCGGTAGCCGAGCTGCGCCGTCGCAAACGCCGCAGCAACAAGCCGCTTGCCGTTATGGTACGCGACCTTGCCGACGTTGAACGCCTGTGCCATGTCAACGACGTTGAGCGCGGCTTGCTGGCCGGCAGCATTCGCCCCATTGTGCTGCTGCGCCGCCGTGCTGTTTGCGGGAGCGACGGCGATTCTCCCGACGCCCTCGTACTCGCACCGTCCGTCGCGCACGACCTGCCCGAGCTTGGCGTTATGCTCCCCTACACCCCGCTTCAGCATCTGCTGCTTGCCGTGGCAGAAGCCCGCGGTATGCACGCGCTCGTCATGACCAGCGGAAACCTGAGCGAAGAGCCCATCGAGACCGATGACGATCTTGCCTGGGAGCGCCTCGTTGCCGCCGGCATTGCTGATGCGCTACTCGGCAACGACCGCGCGATCCTCTCGCGCTACGACGACTCCGTGGTGCGCGTGGTCAACGGCGCCATTATGCCCGTGCGCCGTGCCCGCGGATATGCACCCCAGCCGCTGCCGTTGCCGGCGCTCGACGGCGCTCCGTCCTGCGTGCTCGCCTGCGGGCCACAACAAAAGGCCACGATTGCGCTCACGCGCGAAGGGACGAACGGCGAGGCAACCTGTTTTGTGTCGCAGCATATCGGCGATGTTGAAAACGGCGGGACCTTCGATGCCTGGAACGCCGCGCGCACGCGCTTGGAAGATCTCTTTGACTTGGCGCCCGCCGCCTTGGCCTGCGATTTACACCCCAGCTATCTATCGGACCAGTGGGCGCGCGAGCAGGCGCGAAAATGCAATCTGCCGCTCGTCGAAGTGCAGCACCATCATGCGCATATCGCGAGCGTAATGGCCGAGGCCATCGCCGCGGGCCAGCTTACAACCGACACGCGTGTCCTTGGCATCGCCTTCGACGGCACCGGCGCCGGCACCGATGGGACCATTTGGGGCGGCGAGTTTCTTGTTGCCAGCCTTGACGGCTTTGAGCGCACCGCGCATTTGCTCACCTGGGCGCTCCCCGGCGGGGCGGCCTCCGTACGCGACGCTCGACGCAACGCCTTTGCCCTGCTCAGCGAACTCGGCCTACTCGAGCACCCAGGCGCCGCTCAGCTTTTGGACAGCCTCGACGAGCAAACGCGTAGCGTGACAGCCACCATGATCGAGCGCGGCATCAACAGCCCGCGTACCAGCAGCATGGGACGTCTCTTTGATGCCGCGGCAGCAATTCTGGGCATCTGCGACAAGGCAACCTACGAGGGCGAACCCGCCATAGAACTCGAAGCCGCCGCCTGGCGCGCGTTCAGCAGTGAAAGTGCCTGCCCCACCGGCAATATGGTCAGCTTTTCCGTAACCGAATCATCCCGTCCGGACGACTGCCATGTTCTGAACTCCAGACCGCTTTTTGCGGCGCTTTTGGAGGGAATCAGGACCGGCGTGCCCGCCGGCAAGCTCGCGCTCGACTTCCACGTCACCATCGCGCGCTCCTCGGCACGAATCGCACGCGAAATCTGCGCCCGTGAAGGCCTCGACACCGTCGCGCTCTCGGGTGGCGTGTTCATGAACCGACTTTTGCTTCAGCTCCTCACCCGCGAGCTCAAAAGCATGGGTCTCACTGTCTTGATTCCCCGCTCCGTGCCCGTCAACGACGGCTGTATCGCCTACGGTCAGGCCGTCATCGCTCGCGCTCGCCTCGCGCAGACAGCATCGCGATAGGCTGTTTTGCCAGCCTGCGCGCCGCCGTCTCACAGGTGTAACGCGTTTGCTCGTGACTCCTGCGAGCGCTACCATCAACTGATGGGTAATTAGGCGCCTATCCAGCGCAAAACGTATAAAAGGGGAACATTATGTGCCTTGCCGTTCCCGGTAAAGTGGTCAAACGCGACGACGACCTTAAGGCGACCGTCGACATGATGGGCATCGAGCGCCCCGTTTCGCTGCGCCTCGTGCCGACGGCACAGGTAGGCGACTATATTCTCGTGCACGCCGGCTTTGGCATTCAGATTGTCGACGAGCAGGAGGCGCAGGAGACGCTCGACCTGGTCAACACCATGACCGAACTGGTCGAAGAAGACCAGCTGGCCACCAACCCGGCCGAGGCTTACTAGTGGCGGCCGGACAGCCGGCTCGCTCCGGTATCGACTTCTCGGCATTCCGCGATCCCAAGCTGGCTCGCGAGCTCATCGAGCGCATCCGTGAACTCGTCGGCGACCGCACCATCAACCTTATGGAAGTCTGCGGCACGCACACCGTGAGCATCGGTCGCTATGGCTTTCGCTCCATTATGCCTGCCGGGCTCAAACTGCTGAGCGGTCCGGGTTGCCCCGTCTGTGTTACCGCCAACCGCGATATCGACCATGCAATCGCGCTCGCCAAGATGGACGGCGCCATCATCACCACCTTTGGCGACATGATGCGCGTGCCCGGGTCGTCTACCTCGCTCGCCGCGCAAAAGGCGGCGGGGCGCGATATTCGCATTGTGTACTCCCCGCTCGATGCACTCGATATCGCCGAACACAACCCCGATCGCCCGGTCATCTTTATGGGCGTCGGCTTTGAGACCACGACGCCCACCATCGCCGCCGCCATTTTGGAGGCCGATGCACGCGGACTCCAGAACTTCTCGGTCTATTGCGCCCACAAGACCACGCCGCCGGCGCTGCGCGCCATCGCCAACGATCCCGAGACCACTATCGACGGCTTTATCCTTCCGGGACACGTCGCCACCATCACGGGCTTAGCCCCCTTTGACTTTTTGGTCGATGAGTTCGAGACCCCAGGCGTAGTCACCGGATTTGAGCCGGTCGATATTCTGCAGGGCATCTGCATGCTGGTCCAGATGGTTGTTGAGGGGCAGCCCGCAATCGACAACGCCTACCGCCGTGGCGTCAACGCAGACGGCAACCCCGTGGCGCGCCAGCTGGTCGAGCAGGTGTTTGAGCCATGCGACACCACGTGGCGCGGGCTGGGACCGATTGCCAACTCGGGTCTTTCCATCCGACCCGAATTCGCGCGCTTTGATGCCGGCGCCCGCTTTGACGTGCCCATTGAGCCGACGGTCGAGCCGCGCGGGTGCCGCTGCGGCGACGTGCTGCGCGGTGCCATCACGCCGATCAGCTGCCCGCTGTTCGGCCACGCATGTACGCCCGAACACCCCGTCGGCCCCTGCATGGTGAGCTCCGAAGGCAGCTGCGCGGCGTACTTTAGATACCGCGACTAACCCGGACGCACCCGCACGCTGACACCACCCACGATTGGAGTTTTCGATATGTCCCGTACTGCCACCGATAGCACCGTCCTGTTGGGCCACGGCTCTGGCGGTCAGATGATGAAACGCATCATCGATGAGGTCTTTTTGGATGCCTTTGGGTCGCCCGAGCTGCTCGAGGGCAACGACGCCGGCGTCGCCGCGCTGCCCGCGAGCGGGCGCATCGCCATGTCGACCGACAGCTTTGTAGTCTCGCCGCAGTTCTTCCCCGGCGGCAACATCGGCCGCCTCGCCATGTGCGGAACCGTCAACGACGTCGCGACCTCGGGTGCCAACGTGCGCTACCTGTCGTGCGGCTTTATCCTCGAAGAGGGCTATCCCATGGATAAGCTCCGCCAGATTGTGCAGACGATGGCCGAGACGGCGCGCGAGGCGGGCGTAGCGATCATCACCGGCGACACCAAAGTGGTCGAGCGCGGCGGGGCCGACGGCGTCTACATCAATACCGCCGGCGTGGGCGAAGTGCCCGCGGGCGTAGCGCTCAGCGGCGCCAACTGCCAGCCCGGCGATGTCATTCTGGTATCGGGTACGCTGGGCGACCACGGTATCGCCATCATGAGCCAACGCGAGGGCTTGGCGTTTTCGAGCACGATCGAAAGCGACGCCGCGCCGCTCAACCACCTGATTGCCGACGTTCTGGCCGCAGCGCCCAACACGCGTTGCTTTCGCGACCCCACGCGCGGTGGCCTGGCGTCCACACTCAACGAGTTTGCCCAGGCCAGCGGTGTTGCCATCGAGGTCAACGAGGATGCCGTGCCTGTGCGTCCCGACGTACAGGCCGCCTGTGAGATGCTCGGCTACGATGTGCTGCAGGTGGCAAACGAGGGCAAGATGGTTGCCGTCGTGCCGGCCGAGCAAGCCGATGCCGCGCTGAGCGCCATGCGCGCCGCCCGCTACGGCGAGAATGCCGCCATCATCGGTCGCGTGCTGCCACTTGCCGAGGGCGCCCATCCCGCCGTGCGCGTGCGCACCGGCTGGGGCTCGACCCGCATTCTCGACATGCTCGTGGGAGAACAGCTGCCGAGAATTTGCTAGGGCGGAACCGCACGGTCGGCGCAATGTGACCTGATATCC
>CATWKM010000014.1:0-40013 GCA_958351385.1 uncultured Collinsella sp.
GTGGCTCTTTTTTTGTATTCTTTATTCAGTTCGTTGTTTCGTTATATCTAGTATATCGCTTTTTAAAAAAAACTGTATACAAAAAAGGGAATCCGAGAACCAGCGCTCGACATTATGTCGATCGATAGGAGGCGCTATGGACGCTAAGCAGCTTGAAAAAATGATGGGATTTGCCCCTGGAAAGTTAGAGAAAGCCGCGGAAGCTTACGAAAAAGATGAGTGGCCAAAGGGTCGCACCATCAAGTTGGGAAGGCCGCCGATCTCCGATGAGCCGAGCGCTGTTTTGTCGGCACGCGTAGGTGAATCGGTTCTTGAGGCGTTTGACGCAAAGGCAAAGCGTCATGGGCAGACACGCACAGAGCGGCTCAGGGAGCTCATTACGCTCGACGCAATGATTGCCTAGGCACCGCTCCCCCGCCGAACCCAAACATGTACGTCAGCATCCAAAGTCGACATTTTTCGGCATCTTCGGATGCTGACGTACAGCTTTTTGTGGGCAGTCGTTGGGGACGTTCTTAAATGACTAGTTGTTAAAGAACGTCCCCAATGACTACATTTAGCCGCAAAAGCGGGCGGTAGGCGCGAGTGGCTGCTCGCGAAAGACGCACTCGACGGCGGCGCGGTATTCGTCGACCTTTTTGGTCTTGCGCACGAGCTTGTGAACGGTAGCGGGGTCGGCGAAAGCGCACTTGGCGTAGAACCACCACTCCTTCATACGAAAGACCGCGTTGCCGCCAATCTCTTCTGCATAGGCCGCAAACAGCGTGTCGTGGAAACGCTGCAGCTCGGCTGCCGTGGCAGCAGGGCTGCCGTTGACCATGCGAGCCAGCGCGGGGTTCGCGAGGAGGCCGCGCCCCAACATTACGTGGCGCGTTCCGGGATAGGCCTTCACCAGCGCATCCATATCCTCAAGATCAAAGATGTCGCCGTTGTAGGCCACGGGGAACGGCGCCCGTTCCAGCGTCTCGCCGTAAAACTCTTTGCGCGGCGAGCCCGTATAGCGGTCCTTTTGCACGCGCGGATGCACGATCAGCTCTGCCAGCGGCATGCGGCAATAGAGGTCGAGCACGCGCTCGTATTCCTCGTCGCTTTCCAACCCCAGCCTGGTCTTGACCGACACCGGCAAGGGTGAGCGTTCGCACACGTCGCTCAAGAACACCTCGAGCTCATCCAGGTTGCGCAGAAAGCCCGAACCCTTGCCTTTGGCAACAACCGTACCCGAGGGGCAGCCAAGGTTGAGATTGACCTCGCGGTACCCCATCTCGGCGAGCACCTGCGCCGCCCACACAAACTCGTCCGCATTCTTGGACATCAGCTGAGGTACTACGTTAAGCCCCTGGTTATTGGCAGGATCGACCTCTTTAAACGCCTTGCCACCAAAGCGGTTGCCCACCCGCGGCGGCGGCAAAAACGGCGTGTAATAACAATCGAGCGCGCCAAAGCACTCCGCATGCACGCGACGGAACACATGCCCGGTAATCCCCTCCATAGGGGCCAGCGATAAATTCATCAACATCCACTCTCAAATCAATGTGACAAAGGGACAGTCCCTTTGTCACATCCCATTCAAGCGGTTCAGGAACTCTTCGCAGGCGCGAGAACGCAGGCGATATTTTTTCCACACCAGATACGATGCAATGGTGAAGGGGCAAAAGGGCAGTCCCTTTGCCCCAAGTGCCGGCTACCGGACGCAAGCTAGTTGCCGTTCGCGAACGCCGCCCATATTTCGAGGTCTAATACTTTTCCCGAGAAGTGAACGGCTCTATTTGGACCCCCGAAGCATTGACATTTTTAGGCGTCAAAACCGCAGGATTTGACTGGCAAAACCGCAGGAAATTGCACGCCAAAAGTGTCGATGCTTCGGGAGTCCGTTTTCACTCGTTCACTTCTCGGGAAAAGTATTAGACCTCGATTCCGCAGTCCCCGATGTGACAAAGGAACAGTCCATTTGTCACATTCAGAATTGACCCCCCCCCCGCAATAGCTCATCGATGGCGGGATTCTCTATACTGGGTCACATATGACGGTATCGCGCCAAAGGAGAACGCCGTGACCACGTCGCAGATATCCCTGCTCGCGCTCATCTTGGTTGGGGGCATCGGCATCCTGCTTATCGGAGTGAGCGCGCTCATGAAAGCCGCCGCTCGCAAGAAAGCCAAGGCCTGTACCGCCGTGACCATGGGAACGGTCATCGACCATCGCTTTATGGGCGAAGGCAGGATGTATCCCGTTTTGGAATACGCCGTCGACGGCACGCAATACCGCGCGAAAAAACAATTCCGTGGCATAATGACCAAAAGCTTGTCGGGACTCCCCATCCGCACGCAAGCCACCGCCTACGAAGACGCCAAGGGCTGGCTGCACGTGCAGACAGGCCCCATCGCCCGCCTAGGCACCCTCGCGGAGCAGCTTTGGCCCCTCGGTAGCCAAATGACCGTGTACTACAACCCCAGCAACCCAGACAAAAGCTATGTCGAACGCCCCATCGTGGGCAACTTTGCCACACTGATGTTTAACATCGCAGGCTTCTTGCTCATCGCGATGAGCATCTTGCTCTATGTTCTTATCCAGCGCTAGCTCAAACTGATGCGCCCCGCGCCCCATGCGCCGCAACGACCGTTACGACACCAAGGACCAGCCATGGCAACAATTTCCGAACAAGAACGCAAGCGTATCCAGCGATACTGCATCTATCCCAAGATTGCCGGTGCAGCGCTTGCCATGGCGTTCGTGCTGCCTTTTTTGATCATTCCCTTCGAAATGATCGACGATATCGTCTTCCATCACGAAGGCTTCCAAGAGACGGGCATGATGACCGCCTTGGCGCTCACTGCCATCGAGCTCGTTATATTCTGCTACTGCGCGCTCGCGCCGCGCTTTGGCATGCGCGGCAAGCAGTGGAAGGAAATGCAGCACCGACTCGTCGTCGAGCAGACCGAGAAAGACCGCTCGGCACAAATCGCAGGCGTTATCGGTACGCAGGCTGCCGCGCGCCTGCTTAAGAACAGCGATAACGCGACCGTGCGCAACCTGGGCGGCGCGGCAGAAGTCGCCGCTGCCGTAGGCGCCGTCGCCACCGCAGCGGACGTACTTACCGAAAGCTATGCCAACGCAAAGGCCATGGCGGAGGCCTATAGCGTGCCTATCCCCCGTGCAAAAAAGTGGATCATCGCACTTGTGGCGCTGCCCCTCGCAATCGTGTGCGGTGCTTATATCCCGCAGCTGGCACAGGGAAACATCGAGATGCAGGAGAATGCCGCGGCCGCGGCCGAGCAGATCGCCATCGCCCGCAAGACGCTAGAGCCCGCATGCGAGTACGTGTCCGCCGATGACCCCTACGAGCGATATCAAGATTACGGCTATCATGTCCGCGGCTATCTGCACGAAGGCGACTCCGACGCCCAGAAGACCTATACGTATCTGGACTTTGACAACAAGGGAACGCTCAAGGAAGTGAGTTACATAGCAGAGATCGACCCCGACGCGAGCCTTGAGGACAACCTCGCCCGCATCGAGCTCGACTTGGACGAACTTTCCTCTGTCGTCCAAACCGTAGACGTCAAGACCATGAGTCCCGAGCTCCTAGCACCGCAAAAGCTCCCCGAAGAGTTTAGGCAGGCTTTTTTGAACGGTTCGCTCTACGAGAGAATCTCCATCAGGACGAGTGACAACCCCATCAAAACGTACTATTCGTTTGACACGGAGCCCGAGGACGAGTTTGACGAGTACACCCATCCAAGCATCCGTATCACGTTGGTGGGCAAAACGAGCTAGGCGCCCAATGTGACAAAGGGACTGTCCCTTTGTCACATTCCATGAAAAAGGGCACCGGCGTTAGCCGATGCCCTAAAGCTGCTGCAGATTAACTCCTACAGCGTATGACTAAGACGAATCGAACTATTCGTCCCAAGAGAGGCTCTTACCAGTCTTCTTTGCCAGCAGCAAGAACAGACCGATGATGACGTTGCATGCAATACAGAAGATGAAAACGCCCTGGAAGGAGCCGACAAGCTCGTATACCTTCATCATGACGGGCATGCCAAAGGCGCCGACGATATAGCCCACGGAGCAGATGAGCGCGAAGATGCGACCAAAGTCACGGGAGCCAAAGACGTCCATCACCAAAACGGTCAGAGCGGTGCCGGCGATGACGTACATGACGTCGTTAACACCGGCAGCAAGAATGCTGAGCGTCGAGTTGCCGCTGCTCATCATGAGCATGACAAAGGAGAGAATCGAGACGGCGAGCCAGCTCAGAATGGCCTTGGTGCTGCCAAACTTATCGCAAGTGGTACCGACGATCGGGTTGAGGAACAGGTCGAACAGCGATGCGGCGGAAACCATGAAGCCACCCACCATGGGGCTAAAGCCGACCTCGGCGGCATAGGTGGGGAACAGCTGGTTCATGCAGCAAGTAAGCTGAACGAGGCAGAGGAAGCCGATGCAGAAAAAGAATGCAGGCGACTTAATAGCGCGTGCGTAGCTAACGCCACGTGCACTATCCTCGGTCGTCTCCTCGGTCTCGGCGACCGTCTCGCCTTCGACATAGCCATAGGGCAGCATGCCCTTGTCCTGGGGCTTATAGCGGATAATCAGGATGGAAGCGGGAAGAATGAGCACGGCGGAGACGCCAGCGAGCACCAGATAACCAGTCCTCCAGCCAGCAGCCTCAATGACAGAGGTGATGACGGGACTCATGATGAGCATGTAAATCGAGTTCACTGCCCAAGCGAGACCAATTGCCAGGCCGCCAGATTTTTTGAACCACTGGTCAATAACATCGGACATGGCGACGCCGGTAGTGAAGGCGAAGCAAACGCCAATCAAAGCACCAGCTGCGATGAACATCCAGACTTCGGTGTAGAAGGCCATGCCTGCGCCAGCGGCGAGCAGAATAAGCTCGACGACGGGGAGCCAAAACTTGCCAACAACCTTGGGGATGAGTTTTCCGACAAACGGAAGAGCCGCTGCAAGACCAATGAGCGTTGCAGTGAAGTAATACGAGAAGATGGAGTAGTCAAATCCGAACTCCTCGCACACGGGCGCGACGAAGGAGCCAGCGATTACGCTATAGGATCCGGTCGTACCGGCAGACATGAGGCCGAGCGCGATCACGAGAACCCATGCGTAAACCTTGCTGCTCTTTAACTTTGCATTTTCCATTGATACAGCTCCTAGAGACCCAGAAGGGCGCACATAACGGCCTTAATGGTGTGCTGACGGTTCTCTGCCTCACGGAAGATGACCGACGCGTTGGCCTCAAAGCACTCGTCCGCAATCTCAAAGCCCTCGGTGATGATTTCACGATGCAGGTCGTTCTTGCACTGGTCGAGCAACATCTTGCCAACGCGGTGATTTGCGTTGTGAACAGAGGGGAGCTCGTGCATGCAGAAGATGTCGGGGTTGTTGGTGCGCTTGCACAGCTCACTGGTGACGCGATAGGGGTACAGGGACTCGGCGTCGCCAAGCCAAGAGTTGTAGTCGTCGGGGTCCAGAACCTCGTCGCCGCACTCGGGGTTGATGTAGCGCCACTCCTCGGTAACGATTACGTCGACACCGTCCAGAGCATCAAGGTCAGAGGTGATGGTGAAGGTCCTGTTAGGCGCGTACTTGGCGTAGCAGGCCTCAACCTCCTCGATCATTTCCTTGCACATCTGGTGACGGAGGTCGTCGGGGCCGATGGCGAGGAAGTCCATGTCGAGCATCGCGCACAGACGGCCATACCACACGGGGGCGCCGGCGCAGTTGCCAACGAAGGCCATCTTCTTGCCACGGCTCGTGCGCAGACCACCCCACTGCTCCTCCATCGTGAGAGCGTCAGCGAGCATCTGGGTCGGGTGATCGCCGAGGGTGAGGGCATTGATGACTGGAATATCGACCAAGTCGGCGACATCATAGAGGAACTGCTCGTCCTTTTGTGCACGATAGACAATGAGATCATACATGCCGTTGAAGACGCGCATGGCATCCTCGATGGTCTCGCAATCGCCCATGTGGGAGTTGGTCAGATAGGTGAAGCCCATGCCCAGGTCGTTGCAAGAGGTCTCAAAGGCGCAACGAGTGCGGGTCGAGCCCCACTCAAAGTTGGCGAGAACGTTCTTGCCGGGGAAGTAGCGCTGGTCGACACCGGACTTTTTCTGGGCCTTGAGGTTCCAGGCAAGATCGATGAGGTAACGGAAATCCTCAGAGGAAAGATCGTGGATGTTGAGGTAGTCGCGACCGCGAAGGCTGTTGTTCATGCCTATTTCCTTTCAATTGTTTGATGGGTAAGTGTCGAATGCGCCCCCGAGGGAAACACGGATATCCCTCGGGGACTGTAAATGTGGCGCTTGGATCAGGCAGCGCAAGTTTAAGAACTTGCTAGCAGCTGGCGGCCACGTCCTTGGTCCAGCAGTGCACGCCGCCGCCGGACAGGTTAAGCGCGAGAGAGTCGATCATGATGACCTTGCGATCGGGGAAGCAGCTCTCAAGAACCGCCTTGGCCTGCTCGTCCTTCTCCTTCACGACTTCGCTCATGCCTTCGTGGTAATAACGCTGGCCAAGAACGACGCCGTTGCAGATGAGGAAGTTGCAGTAGCTTGCTGCGGCATAAAAGTGAACGGGGCCTTCGGGCCAAGGGGTGCCATCCATGAACTTGCCGCCCATTTCGTCGATGAAGCCCTTATACAGCTCGTAGTCCTCGTCGCCGGGGGCGATGACAACCTCGATCGGCTCGGCAGTGGGCATGCGGACGATTTCGAAGGGCTTGCCCTCCCAGTCCGTCTCGGCGCGTAGAATCTCGTAGGCGGCGTCGATGCGACGACGCGATTCCGCGCCCGCCTTGCTCGAGGCGGCCTCCTCATCGGATACCTCGGCAAGAAGAATCTTGTTCGGGGTGATAAAGCGGCACATCTCATCGATGTGGGCGGCGAAGCTCATGCCGAAGACAGGAGTTCCATCTTCCTTCTCGTCGAGGATGCCCAGTCGATAGTCGTCGTCCTCAAGCATAGGCTGCGGCAGCCAGATAACCTTGTTGAGGTTGTAGATGCGCTTGTACTCGGCCTCCACTTCCTCTTTTGAGAACTCGGGATTGCGCTTGCGGCATTCCGTGTCCTCGATGGCGATCAGGGTGCCGTGACCGTCAAACTCGCGGTCGCCGCCCTCCGAAACCATTTCGGAATTGACGATATCGAAGCACCCGAGCGCAACCGCCATGTGAACAGCTGCCCTGCGTGCGGACTGGCACTCTGGGGAGTTCTTGTCCCACACGCCATAATAGGTCCAAGCGGGGTTGACCATATAGGAATGGCCTTCGTCGTCGACCATGATGCTGGGGCCGTTGTCGCGAACGTAGAAGTTGGAGTCTTCGAACTGCGTAATCTGGATACGGTCGAGATCCACCCCTTCTTCTTTAAGGCGCGAGCAGGCTTCCTCGTAGGAGCCGGGGGTGCCACAGTTGAGGTTGACCGTAACATCGCCATACTCAAGCAAAGCTTTAATTACGTCAACGCAGGGCTGGCGATTATCGAAGCCCTCTGCGCGAATGTAATCGGGAAGCCATGTCACATAGACGTTGGAGCGCTTCTCAAACTCGCCCGGCATACGATAGTTCTCGTACATGGTTGGTCCTTCCGTCGGGTTTCCCGCAATGCTGTCCGGCCGCGACAATAGCGGGGTTACACCAGCTATAGTACTACTATACCTACCGTTCGGTAGGTGTTTTTGTATAATTGCCATTCGCCTGTCGATACCTACCGTTCACCGTTTATAGTGGTCGTGTTTGGACACGAATTGATGTTCCGTTGCCATTCTTAATAATGTTGGCAATGCGGAAGTGATTTGCAATGGAGAAGTGAAGCGTGAGCACAAAGGGAAAAATATTGGACGCAATGTATGATCTTGTGGCAGAAGTCGGTTACGACAAGGCGTCCATTGGAAAAATCTGCGACCGTGTCGGTATATCCAAGCCATCGGTGTACTACTACTTTCCCTCTAAAGAGGATATTTTCACCACGCTTTTAGATAGTATGTTTCCGACTATCGACTATCAGCGCGACTACTCGCTAATAGTCGATAGGGACGGATTCAAGGCGGCGCTTATCGAGCTCGGCAATTCGGTTATAGGTGGCTATCGTAGTGATGAAAAGCGCCGTCGCGTGCTGGCCGAGGTCAGTATTCAGGCAAATCGAATCCCTGCAGTTCAGGAACGTCAGGCAACGGCGATCAACCGAACTATGGACGCGCTTAAAGACATCCTTCTCCATGGCCTAGAAATTGGCGCGTTTTCCGATGAAACAGACGTCATGCTGTACGTGCAGATTCTTTACACCGTACTTGAGGGAGCGAGCAATACCGTTGCCCAAGATGAAGACATCGATGAAAAGGCTGTTTGGGCAGGGATCGTCGAACTCATGTTTAAATAGGCGCGTAATAACAGAGGCACCTTGGCAAGCGCGATGCGACGACTTGCGGGGTCGCGGAATGGTTCGAAACCCGTGTTCGCGATGATTGCAAAAGTTGTTGAATAGAAATTGGGGCCGATTCCAGCTATGTTGGAATCGGCCCCAATTTCGTTTTAACTTGCGGAGACAAATGACAGGGCTGAAGGGCAGTTCGTTGGTCAGGTTATTTCGCGGTAGTCTTATTGAGGAGACCGGAAACTAAAGCAAATGTCGCAATCAGAAGGTTGCAGATGATACAGAAGACGAATACTCCTTGGAAAGACCCTGCCATACCGTAAACCTTCATCATGACTGGCATTCCGAAAGCTCCGACAACATAGCCCGCTGAGCAAATAATCGAATAGATCCTTCCAAAATCGCGTGATCCGAAGAGCGAGAGGAGAATCATCGGCATTGCAGTTCCAACGATGGCGAACATGACGTCGTTTACGCCGGCCGCGATGATGGAAACGGTCTCGTTGCTTCCGCCAAAGATGAGAAGTAGGAATGAAAGAATGCTGACTCCCGTCCATGCGACCGTTGCTTTAATAGCACCGAGCTTGTCGCATGTTTTGCCTACGAAGGGATTTAGGAAAATATCGGAGAGCGAGGCCGCCGAAACCATTAGGCTTCCCACGATGGGATTGAAGCCGACCTCGCTTGCATAGGTCGGGAACAGCTGGTTCATGCAGCAGGTGAGTTGCGCCACGCAGAGCAGAAGGGCACAGAGAATAAAAGATGGCGTTTTCGCGGCATCGCGGAGCGCCATGCCCGAAGAGACATCTTCCTTTTCATCGGCGCTGTAGCTCTCATGGGTTTCGGAGGTAGTCTCTCCGTACGGAAGCATATTGCGATCAGAAGGCTTAAGGCGAATGATAAATGCGCTTGTGGGCAATATCATGGCTGCAGAAACGGCCGCAAGTACGATGTAACCCGTACGCCAGCCTTGCTGCTCGATGACCAGTGTAATGACAGGACTCAATAGCAGCGTGCAGAGAGAATTAACGCCCCACGCAAGGCCGATGGCAAGACCAGACGATTTACTGAACCATTGGTCAATGACATCGGACATGCAGACACCCGTTGTGAACGAAAAGCAGATGCCGATCACTGCGGCGGAGACGATGAACATCCAGACCTCGGTGTAGAACGCCATTGCGGCGCCGGCGGCAATAAGGACGAGTTCAACGCAAATATGCCATGGTTTGCCGATTACTTTTGGAATGAAACGACTCAAAAGCGGAAGCCCAAGCGCAAGGCCAAGAAGAATCGCGGTGAAATAGAAAGAGAAAGAAGTGTAGTCAAAGCCCAGGTCTTCACATACAGGAGCGATGAATGAGCCGGCAATGATGCTGTAGGTGCCGGTTGTTCCCGCAGACATTAAACCGAGCGCAATAACGACAATCCAAGCAAATGCGCCGCTCTCACGGGGGCGGTCCTTTTCGGCTGGTGCGATGAGAGTCATGGTTACTCCGTTTCTATCGGCAATGCAACCTATATGCCTACCGATAGGTATATAAAGATGGAGATTCTTCGTCAAGTGTTAAGCGGGGAGCGGGGACCCTTAACGTGCCGAACGGTAATTGGGCCCCCAATGTGACAAAGGGACTGCCCCTTTGTCACATTATTCGGAACGCAGGGCTTCCACAGGGTCTTTCTTGGATGCGCTGCGAGCCGGCAGCAGGCCGGCAACAACCGTCAGCAACACAGAAATTGCAATGAGCATCAGCGCATCCTGCACGGGCAGGCTCATCAGATTGGGTACCTGTTTGGCCGCAAGCGCCCAGGCATTAACCGGAAAGCTCACGGCCACCACGACGACAATAGCAAAGACGCCGGCAATGAGACCTTCGATAAAGGTCTCGGCATTGAATACGTTGGCCACGTTACGCTTCGACGCGCCGATCGCGCGTAGGATGCCAATCTCCTTTTTGCGCTCCAGTACGCTGATGTAGGTGATGATGCCGATCATGATGGAGCTCACGACCAGGCTGATGCTCACGAATGCGATGAGCACCAAGCTGATGGTGTTCACGATGTCGGTCACCGAACCCATGATGATGCCCATGTAGTCGGTGTACGAGATTGCCTGCTCGTCGTGGCCAGCAGCTTTGACCTGCTTGTTGTACGCATCGATGTGATCGAGCACGCGCTCCTTGGCCTCAAAGTCGCGCGGGAAAATCTTGACCGAAATGGGGTCCGCCTCGTCCGCATAGCCCAACGTGGTCAGATTGTTGTCGTAGGTGAGCTTCGACGCCTTGGCATAGCTCATCATGAGCGAGCTCAGGTCCTCGGCGTCCATGTTGAAGTGGATGGCACGAGCAAAGGCGCCCGCATCCACGCGCATGGCGCTCGCCAGGTTGGCAAAACTCGAAGACATCTGCGTCGCCATTTGGTCCATGAGCCCTGCCGCACCCGCCTTGAGCTGGGTTGATACCGTCGTCGCAATCTGCTCGCTGACCGCCTTCATCACCTGATCCATAGACTGCTGCAAATACGGAGCCAGCTGCTTTTGCACATAGTCGCCCATCACCTGCTGCAGACGCTCGGCTAGGGCATCGCCGCCGAGCGCTTTGAGCTGTGCCAAAATTTGCTGGGCTGCGGCATCATTCTCAAGATATGCCGAGAATGCGGCAGCGAGCTTTGACGCGTCTTTAAGGTCTTCGGGTGACAGCGCCTTAAACTGATCAGAGCGCATAAAGCCCTCAAACAGCTGGTTGGCAAGTGCTCCCACCTGCTGCATTTGCTCGGGTGTGAGTTCCAGACCGTCAAAGATGCCCGAGAAATCTGGGGCCGGCGCTTTGGCCATGATGTCACTAAAGTCGATGTCCCTCCCAACACCCGAAAGATCAATGTCCAGCCCGGACAAGTCGAGACCAGAAAGGTCCATACCGCCGGCTGCGCCCGAGAGCGCAGATGCATCGAGAGAGAACGCGCTCTTCAGTGCCGCCTCGTCTACGCTGAACATACTGCCCAAATCCACGCCCTGCTTGGCTTCGCCCTGCAGCTCGTCGAAGGTTTTGCCCGTAAAGACATCCGTCTCGGGGTGGGCAAGCTGCTCCTGCACAATCTGCGAATCGGCAGCACGCTCCATAAGCTGGCGAGTCAGCGCATGCGTATAGACAATGCCCGGGGACAATGCGCTCGCGTTTGCCGTCTCGTTGGGTCGCACCACGCCCACAATGCGCACGTCAATACCGTCGGCAACCTTGGTTTTCATAAAGTCGGCGTCGCCAGACATGTCAGTCCACATGCCGGTCTCTTCGTTTTTGCGATAGGCATCGGCCGGCGACAACACCTTAAACGTCGTGGACAGTGCATCGTCGTAGGTAAAGTCGCTGCCGGTCTTGGGCGTCTTGACCTTGCCGTCGGCCGTCATGGCACTGTTAACCAGGTCGTTAAGCTCATCGATATCCAGCGCGCCGATACTGTAGAGCGTGTAGTCGCCCACCGTTCCGCGGCTCGAAAGCACCATCACGGCCTCGTTGGCGGACGTAGGCCAATGGCCGGCAACGACATCGTACTGGCTGTCGAGCAGGCTCTGATCGTCAATCATCTCGTTAAAGACCGAGGTTCCCATGGAATCCATGCTCACCGTTGCCGCCGAGCTCGCGCCTCCGCTCATGGCCTCGGTCATGGCGTTGGGCACCAGCCGGACAGGCTTCTCATCGCCCTTGCCGGCACGATAGACAACCGGCGTCACGCCGTAGCCGTACTGAATGGCGTTGACCTCTTTATCGATGCCGTCGCCACCGGCATCGAGCCATGCCTTAAAGCTCGTCATGTCGTTGGACTTAACGCTTGCGAACATATCCTTTACGGCCGTGACCACAGGGATCTTATCGGTCCCCTGAGCCTTGCCGTCGGTGCCGTCGTCGGACGAACCCTCGTTCTTGGACGTATCGTCATCCGTGGCCCCATGCCCGCCCATCATGGACGACAGGTCGTAATCTTGTTTGGAAATCGTAAGCGGGTAGCTCGAGAGTGTGTCCTCCTCGACCTTTTTGATGTAGCCGTTTACGCCATTGGAGAGCGCCAGAATCGCCGCGATGCCAATAATGCCGATCGAACCAGCAAAGGCCGTCATAGCCGTACGGCCCTTCTTGGTCAAAAGGTTTCGCGCCGAAAGCCCCAGCGCTGTCACAAAGCTCATCGAGGTTTTGCGCGTGGGCTTGGCCTCGCGACGCGCGGGCTCGGCAGCATCAAAGGGATCTGAATCGTCGGTGACCTTGCCGTCCGCCAGGTTGACAATGCGCGTGGCGTACTTGTACGCCAGCTCGGGATTGTGCGTGACCATGATGACCAGACGGTCGCGCGCAACGTCCTTGAGCAAATCCATGACCTGGACGGACGTCGTTGAATCCAAGGCGCCGGTCGGCTCGTCAGCCAGCACAATCTCGGGGTCATTGATCAGGGCGCGGGCAATGGCCACGCGCTGCATCTGCCCGCCCGAAAGCTGGCTCGGGCGCTTGTCAACGTGCTCGCCCAGACCGACTGCCTCGAGCGCCTTGCGTGCACGTTGGCGGCGCTCGGCATGCCCCACGCCCGTGAGCGTAAGCGCCAACTCCACGTTTTCCAAAATGCTCTGATGCGGAATGAGGTTATAGCTCTGGAACACAAAGCCGATGCGATTATTGCGATAGGCATCCCAATCGCGGTCGTTGAAGTCCTTGGTCGAGATGCCGTCGATCAGCAGATCGCCCGAATCAAAATGATCGAGTCCACCGATGACGTTGAGCATCGTAGTCTTACCCGAACCCGAGGGACCCAGAATGGCTACGAACTCGTTATCGCGAAAAGACAGGCTTACGCTGTCGAGCGCTACCTGCGTAAACGACTGCGTAACGTACCTTTTGCAAATAACCCTGAGATCCAGCATGGACGGCAACCTCTCTCGCGCGGGCGCGCTCGCCCGCTCCCCCGCCGTTCACGTTCGGCGCGTTTGTCCTACTCTATCCTCATTTTTGGCCGATACCAGTGAGGAATGTAACGAACCGCGCCAAAAAACGAACGGGACAGCACGCCGCATGGCGCACCATCCCGCATATAACATCCCCGATGCGACAAAGAGGCTGTCACTTTGTCACATTCCAATGCGCGCTACTTTTCGAGCCCGCACGGCATAACGTTAGCGCTGCCGCGGCGAGCCTCAGTCACGGCTGCAAAGAAGCGATAGCCGCCCGAGAAGTTAAAGCACTCAAAGCCATGCTGCGCCAAAATGCGGCAAGCAATGTAGCTGCGAATGCCGCTCTGGCAAATCACGTAAACCGGCTTGGCCCGGTCGAGCTCGCCCAGGCGATTGCGCAGATCATCGACGGGAATGTTTACGAAACCATCGATATGCCCGCGCTCATACTCCCCTTCCGTACGAACATCGAGCAGCTGCACGCTGCCATCGCGTGGCAAGTTGGGCTCATCCTCCCAATGCCACTGCGCCAGTATGCCGCGATTGAGGTTCTCGATCATAAAGCCCGCCATATTGACGGGATCCTTCGCCGATGAATACGGCGGCGCGTATGCTAGGTCCAAATCCTTAAGCCTATCGCCGCGCATGCCTGCCTGGATGGCAGTCGCCAGAACGTCGATACGCTTGTCCACACCATCGATGCCCACGATTTGCGCACCCAGCAGGCGCAATCCCTGCTTCTCGAAGACAACCTTCATGGTCATGGGCGTTGCACCCGGATAATAACCCGCATGCGAACCGGGCGACAGGACCACGCTGTCGCAGTCAATTCCCGCCGCGTGTGCTGCCTTTTCGGATAGTCCCGTGCTTGCCGCCGTCAAGTCGAATACCTTGATAACCGATGAGCCCAACGATCCGAGGTAGCAGCTGTCCATGCCGGCTATGACATCGGCGACGACACGCCCCTGCTTGTTGGCGGGGCCGGCGAGCGAAATGACCGCGTCCTCGCCGGTCACCTGATGCGTGACCTGCACGGCATCGCCCACGGCATACACGTCGGCAGCAGAGGTCTCCATGCGGTCGTTGACCACAATAGCCCCCTTGATGCCCAGTTCGAGCCCCGCCTCTTGCGCCAGATGGCTCTCAGGTGCCACGCCAATGGCAAGCAGTACCATATCGGCTCCGATAGGGCCATCGCCCGCAACATGGGTGACAACGCGGCCATCAACTTCCTCAAAACCTGTCACATCGGCCTTGAGGCGCAGATCGATACCGTGCTCACGCACCTCGGTATGCAAAAGGGTCGCCATGTCGTAATCCAGGTTGTTCATAAGCTGGACGGGACGCTGCAGAAGGGTCACCTGGAGCCCCAGCTCGCACAGATTCTCCGCCGTCTCGACGCCAATGAAGCCGCCGCCGATCACGACGGCACTGCTCGGTCGCCGCTCTCGAACATAGCTGTGAATACGCAGCGTGTCCTCAACGGTGCGTAGGCTAAAGATTTTATCCGAGTCGATGCCCGGCAACGCAGGGCGAATCGGCTTTGCACCCGGCGACAGGATGAGCTTGTCATACGTCTCGACAAATTCCTCGCCCGTCAGCATATTGCGAACCTCGACCGTATGCGAATCGGGATGGATGGCAAACACCTCGTGACTCGTCTTGACCGCAATGCGAAAGCGATCCCAAAAGCCCTTGGGAGACTGCAGCGTCAATGCGCTCTCTTCTTCTATCACGCCGCCAATGTAGTACGGAAGCCCACAATTGGCATACGATACAAAACCCGTGCGCTCAAAGATGACAATTTGGGCCTGCTCGTCGAGTCTGCGCAAACGTGCCGCCGCCGATGCGCCGCCCGCGACGCCTCCAACGATAACCACCTTCATAGCTAACGCACCACCTTTCCCGTGTAGCCGCTTATGCCGCCGATATTCTTGACACTGCCATACCCAGAACGCTTAAGAAAACTCACAGCTTGGTTGCTTCGCGCACCGCTCAGGCAATGCACGAAAAGCTGCGTGCCCTTTCGACGTATACCCATGATGCTACCCCGAAGCAGAAAAAGAGTCGCTGTTTCCAGCGACTCCCCTTCAGTTGTCTGTCCCACAGACTTACTGTTCGCTCTTCGCGAGTGCCTGATCGATCAGTTTGTTGAGCGCCTCGCGCTGCTCAGCGGAGTTGATGCCGCCCATGATCGGCTCTCCCACAATGTTACCGTTCTGGTCGATCACGTAGGTGGTCGGGAACGAGTACAGGTTGGAGGTGAACTTTCCGGCCTCGCTGTCCGACTTAAACCAGATGTTCTTATACGTCACGCCCTTCTTGGAAAGCACGTCCTTGGCATCAGCTACCTCGTCTTTATTGCCATCGAGCGTAAAGGAATTAACGCCCACGACCTGGCCGCCCTTCTCGGCAAGCTCCTTGTTGAGCTTCTCCAGATCGCCCAGCTCTCCCACGCACGGCTTGCAGGTGGTAAACCAGAAGTTCATGACGGTGACCTTGTTCTTGGAGAACAGCTCGTCGCTGTTTACATCGTTGCCGTCCAGGTCCTTGCCCTTAAAGCTGGGGAACTTCGTCTCCCCGCTCTCGTCGTTGGTCATGCCTGCGGTCGAGGCATCGACGCTCTCCCCCTCGCCGGGCGTGCTTCCACAGCCGGGGAACTCCTTCTCCAGGCTCTCGAGCTTGTCCTCGATCTCCTTGATCTGCTGTGCACCGGCCTTGAGCGTCTTAAGCTCATCCGCCGTGAACTCATCCTTGGCGCCGTCGATGGTCTTGAGCAGAAAATCGCCGTAATTGCTGCCATCCTCAATCATTGCCGAGTCTTTATTTGCCGCATTGAATACCTTTTCCCACAGCGCGTTATCACTCGAAAAGATCTCGTTCTCCTTCTGCATGAGCTTCGCATACAGCTCGGCGGCCTCGTCGGCATTGGCCGGCTTCTGCGCAGTGAGCTCTGCGATCTTAGGATCGGAGCTCGCAGATTCGCTCGCATTGCCACCGGGCGCCGAACATGCCACAAGGCACAAGGCCAATACCGGCACCATAAACAGGGCCGCAATCTTAGAAAGCTTCATAGTCATTCCTCCGTTTTGTCGAAGCTTGTTTACTTTTTATCGGCGGTCAAGGGAAGCTTTTCCGCCGACACATCCAGGCCATAGCGATAGCTGATGGCATCGACAGGACAGGCCCCGATGCACTTTCCGCACCGGATGCATTCGGCATGATTGGGCGCGCGGACCACATCAACGTCCATCTGACAAACCTTTGAGCACTTGCCGCACGAGACGCATTTGCACGCGTCAACCTGAATCCCCAGCAGGGATACCCTATTCATGAGCGCATAGAATGCGCCGAGTGGACAAATCCATTTGCAGAAGGGGCGGTAGAACAACACGCTCAGCACCGCAACCGCAATGAGGATCGCGAGCTTCCAGGAAAAGAGCTTTCCCAGCGCGGAGCGGATTCCCGTATTCATGATGGACAGCGGAATCGCGCCCTCGAGCACACCCTGCGGGCAAATGTACTTGCAAAAGAACGGGTCGCCCATACCCACATCGTTAACCACCAAGACGGGCAGCAGCACCACGGCAAACAGTAGCACGGCATACTTGATGTACGTGAGCGGCTTGAGCTTTTTCGTGGAGAGCTTTTTGCTGGGAATCTTATGCAGAAGCTCTTGCAGCCATCCAAACGGACACAAAAAGCCGCATACAAAACGTCCCAGTAGCACGCCGATCAGAATGAGCGTTCCGGTGACGTAATACGAAAAGCTGAACTTAGACGATCCCACCACCGACTGAAACGACCCGATGGGGCACGCACCCGAGGCCGCTGGACACGAGTAGCAGTTAAGCCCCGGCACGCAGACGGCTTTGCCGGCTCCCTGGTAGATACCGCCCTTGGCAAAGTTAGGCAGGTGAATATTGGTCGCAAGCGTCGCCGCCGCCTGAATCAATCCGCGGAATCTCGCCAAAAGATGCGATGCAGTGTTTTTTCTTTTATCCAATTCCGATACACTCCAAGCACAGCCTGATTGCCTTGGCCAGCACGGCATCTGCCTCGCCGCGCATAATTCCAAAGCCAACCATGGCTACCCCAACGATCAGCAAAGCCACCTGCGCCACAGGCTTAATCGCTTTGAACAATCTGACCACTCCTTTCGTTTCGCGACCCATTGGACCATACCGACTATAAAATCCGTGTTAAGCGTGAATGACTATGCAAGGAGAACGTTATGCGCATCTTGGTCGTCGAGGACGAGCGGGCGCTGTGCGATGCGATCGCACGCAGCCTGCGCAACTTGGCCTATAGCGTCGACTGCTGCTACGACGGGCAGCAGGCCCTCGATCTACTCGATGTCGAGACCTTTGATCTTGTCGTGCTCGACCTCAATCTCCCCCATGTCGACGGCATGACCGTGCTCAGGCAACTCAGGACAACTGATTGTGAGACCAAGGTGCTTGTGCTCTCGGCACGTGGCGAGGTCTCCGACAAGGTAGCGGGGCTCGATGCGGGCGCCAACGACTACCTCACCAAGCCGTTCCATCTTGACGAGCTGGCGGCACGTATACGCAGCCTCACGCTCAGGCGCTTTACGCAAAGCGACGTTGTTCTAACCTGTGGATCGCTGAGCTTTGACACCAAAGCGCGCCTCGCCTCCGTGGGCGGCGAGACCCTATCCCTCACGCGCAAGGAGACCGGCATCTTGGAATACCTGATGCTTAACCAGGGGCGGCCGGTGAGCCAGGAAGAGCTTATCGAGCATGTATGGGACAGCAGCGTCAACAGCTTTAGCAACGCAACCCGCGTGCACATCTCGTCGCTGCGCAAAAAGCTGCGCGGCGCGTTGGGGCACGACCCCATCCGCAACCGAATCGGCGAAGGCTACGTTATGGAGGACGGCAAATGAAGCGGCTGTCGCTGCAGTGGCGCATCACGTTGATGACGGCACTGCTGATATGTTCAACCTGCGTACTTATGAATTGCCTGGTTGGCTACTCCGGCATGCGCTACATGGACTCGATCGGCAATGAACTATCGGCGCACAGCAAGGTGGAGGCGGCCTCGCCCAGCTCATTTGACCCGACAAACAAAGAGCTCGACGACGCGCTGACCATCGTCGTGAACGACGCCCAAGAATCGTTTGGCGCGACGAGCTGGTATATAACTGCGGCGGTGACGCTGCTCGGCGGCGTGCTGGCCTACTTTGTAAGCGGACATGCGCTGCGGCCGTTGCGCTTCTTTGCGACGCAAGTCGAGAGCGTGCGGCCCGACAACCTCGCCGACACAAAAATCAGCGAGGACGTGCCCTCTGAACTCAGGCGCTGCAGCGCGTCGTTTAACGACATGATTGCCCGCCTTGACGAGGGATTTTCCGCACAAAGACAGTTTACGGGCAATGCGGCGCACGAGCTGCGCACGCCACTTGCGCTCATGCAGGCCCAGGTCGAGCTGTTTTGCGCCGAGCACCCCGACGTCGACGCCGATACAGCGAGCCTGCTCGGGCTGCTGCAGGAGCAGACCGAGCGGATGACGCACATGACAAAGACCCTGCTCGAGATGAGCGAGCTGCGCAGTGTCCCTTGCAACGATGTGATTGACCTAGCGCCGATGATCGAAGAAGTGCTCACGGACCTGGCACCCCTTGCCGAGCAAAAAGACATCACGCTTACAAGTGAGGGCGACGCGCAAATGATCGGCAGCGACACGCTGATCTATCGGTTGCTGTTCAACTTGACCGAAAACGCCATACGCTATAGCGCGCCCAACTCGACCGTGCAAATCAACGCCTGCGCCGAAGGCGACCGCGTGCTGCTACGCGTGCGCGACCAGGGGCCGGGCATTCCCGAGCAATACCAGACGAGCATCTTTCAGCCCTTCTTTCGCGTCGACAAATCGCGCAGCAGGGCATACGGCGGCGTGGGGCTGGGGCTTGCGCTGGTCTGGGAGATCGCCGCGCTCCACGGCGGCTCCATCGAGGTCGAAGAGAGCTCGGAGCGCGGAACGACCATGCTCGTGACTCTTCCCACTCGCGCACTCGGCTCATTAAAATAACGAACGGGATGGCACGCCGCGTGGCGTACCATCCCGCACATAATATCGAGGATGTGACAAAGGGACTGTCCCTTTGTCACATCTGCTAGTTCTCGTCGCCTACCAGCTGAGTTAGCTTACTCCCACTCGACCGTGCCAACGGGCTTCGGCGTGAGGTCGTAGCAAACGCGGCAAATACCGGGGACCTCGGCGGTGACGCGGGCGGTAATGCGCTTGAGTAGCGCCCAGTCGAGCTCGGGAACCTCGGCAGTCATGACATCGACGGTGTTGATGCAGCGGATGATGCAGGGCCAATCGTAGGCGCGCTTGCCCTCGCGCACACCGGTTGCGCGGAAGTCGGGCACGACGGCAAAATACTGCCAGATGGTCAGACCGGCCTTGTCGATCTCCTCGCGCACGATGGCGTCGGCTTCGCGCAGCGCCTCAAGACGGTCGCGGGTGATGGCACCAAGGCAGCGGACGCCCAGGCCGGGACCGGGGAACGGCTGGCGCTCAACCATATTCTCGGGCAGGCCGAGCTCGCGACCCACGACGCGGACCTCGTCCTTGTACAGCAGTTTGACGGGCTCGCAGAGCTCAAACTGCAGATCCTCGGGCAGACCGCCCACGTTGTGGTGAGCCTTCACGCCGTCTTGGGACTCCAGGATGTCGGGATAGATGGTGCCCTGGGCGAGGAAGCTGACCTCATCGCCAACCTTGCGGGCCTCCTCCTCGAACACGCGAATGAACTCGGCGCCGATAATCTTACGCTTGGCCTCGGGATCCTCGACGTCCACGAGCTTGTCCAGGAAGCGATCTGTGGCGTCAACGTAAACCAGGTTGGCATCCATCTGATTCTTGAAGACGTCGACGACCTGCTCGCTCTCGCCCTTGCGCATCAGGCCGTGGTTAACATGCACGCAAATGAGCTGCTTGCCGATGGCCTTGATGAGCAGGGCCGCGACAACCGAACTGTCGACACCACCGGAAAGAGCCAGCAGGACCTTTTTGTCGCCGATCTGCTCGCGGATTGCAGCGACCTGCTCTTCGATGAACGCCTGGGCAAGTTCGGGAGTGGTGATACGTACCATGTCGTCGGGACGCTTGTTGGGATCCATGCAGAGCTCCTTCTCGGTTCGATGGAAATGCGCCGCGCGTATGCAGACGCACCGTCATATGACCTCATTATATGCAGAACGAGATACGTTTCCCATCGCTGCGACAGAGCTTTTTGCAGGGGCGGCAGTTTTTCTATATCCCAAGGTCAGCTAGACTTCGGTAGCCACCTTGGGAGCATCGCCAATAGACTCTTCCTTTATACGTTCGGCACAATCGTAGGCGATACCCACAAATTCCAGTCCCGAGCAACAAGAGTACAATTGCTGCTAGTGTTGCCAGCTGTTGGGAGATGGAAGATGGACTGCGATGGCTACCCATGCGTTCCCATGCCGTTGATGTGCACCGCCTTTGTGCCGGGGCAGATTGACGCTGCGGTTGCAGGCATTTCCGACCCCGATTCACGCGCCATCGCCACGGCAGAAGCGCTGTACTTTCGCGGACAGGCCGCACTCGCCGCCAAGACGGCGCACCCCTATCTTGACGTCACCGATCCCGCGCTGCGCTATTCCGCATGCTTTATCTGCGGATACGCCAGTCTGTCGCTCAACCGTATCGCCGACGCCCGCCGGTGCCTTGCGGGCATCCTCGATACGCCGGCCGACGAGGAATCGCCCGCCGTCCACGCCACGCATATCCTGTTCGCCTCGGCCGCGAGCGTCCTGCTGCACTTGCCTTCCCCGTATTCTGCCGAAGAGTTTTATCCACTTGCGGCGCACCTACCCGAAGGCCTGCGACTGTTCGCCAGCTACGTGATGGCGCACGCCTTGTATCTGCGCGGCGAATACGGCCGCAGCCTGGGCATGGCGGAAAACGCCCTAATTATGAAACAGGGAAGCTATCCCATCTCGGAACTGTTCCTGCACCTGGCAGCTTCCATGGCATGCATGAGCCTCAAGGACATCGACGCCGCAAAAGCGCATTTTGGAGCCGCTTGGGACATTGCGCGCCCCGACGGCCTTATCGAGCTCATTGGCGAGCACCACGGCCTTTTGCAGGGGCTCATCGAGGCATGCCTAAAAACGCAATACCCTGACGACTTCGCACGCATCATCGAGATCACGTACCGCTTCAGCTACGGCTGGCGGCGCATCCACAACCCCGATTCGGGCGAGGACGTTGCCGACGATTTAACGACCACAGAGTTCACCATGGCCATGCTCGCCTGCCGCGGATGGACCAACGCTGAAATCGCAGGCCATATGGGAGTATCGCCGGGCACCGTCAAAAACCGCCTATCCGGCGTATACGCAAAGCTTGGCATCGGCACACGCGCCGAGCTGGTCGCGCACATGTTGCGTTAGCGACCGGGCTGCCAAGCGCATCGAACGCGTTCCGGAACCCGGCGCTTCGCTCGATCAATTTGGACATTTTGACCCTTGAACGGCACTACCGCCACGAAGCGTCTTCTCGCAAAATTGGATTATTTCCACCGATATTTGCGGGATGGGAGCCCAAGATGCTTGATCGCCGTTCGTTACTTGTTGCTGGAGCGTCCTCGCTGGCGAGCATTATGTTGCCTCGCGTGCCGGGAAGCGAAAATGCCTTCCTGCTGCCGTTCGCGCCCACCGCGGCCTATGCCGACGAAGAAGACCCCTTCAAGGTGCTCGTTCTCTCGCGCACCATGTTTGGTGTGGTCGTGGTCGACGTCGCCAACAAGAATACGCCCATCGCAGGTGCCCAGGTCACGCTCACATCGCGCTATACCGTAGGCAAGCAGCTAACCGCCACGACCGATGACGAAGGCACGGCCATCTTTGAGGTCGCCCCTCTTTCGGAAGGCTACGTGGACGAGGCAACGCTCCTTGACGCGTACGACTTTAACGGCGGCATCTCCATTAGCATGGCGGGCTACCGTGATGTCGAGATTCCCCTTGCGCGTATCCAGGGCGGCACCGCCATAACCGCACCCACACGTCCGCTTTCCGACGGCGAGCCGTACTTCCGCCAGCTCACGTTCGACGAATGGGACATCCAGTACGCCGACGCCACGTTTATGGCAATGCCAGCGGACGAAGCGGCAAACGACCAGCCCGACACGCACGCTTTTACCGTGCAGGCTCATCTGCCGCAGGGCGGGCAGGCAACATTGCATATCAATAAAGTGATGCCCGCTGCGGGCAGCTCAACCGAAACCGTCACGCAGATTGGTCAGATCAAGGCCAGCGCATCGGGCGCGGATAGTCTGGCGACGTTCACACTCGAAGACAAGTTCCTCGATGCAGCGTCGAGCCTTCTGGAAGAAGGATGCAAGCTGCGCTTTGTCCTCGACTACCAGGGCAAAACCTACACGCTCTCCTCCCCCATGGCCGTTGTTACCGCGCCGGCGGCAAAGGCGGAATCCGGATCGACCACTATCGTCCCCACCACTATGGACCAAGAGATCACTCCGTTTGATTTCCCCGCATCGTTTCCCGGCATCGGTGGTAATAAGTTCACGTGCTGGATGCCCACATTTCCGATCCTCTTCGATTTCTCGTTTGCTGGATACGTGCTGTTTGGCGGAGGATACAAACCAGCCAGCTATATGAACGATTCGGGCAACCCTGATCCGGAATACTGGAAGAAATCGCCACGCGAGTCGGGCACCAAGCAGGCAAACCGCTATCTCGACGAGATGGAGGGGAAGTGGAATCAGTACAAGAGTATGAGTGCCGGTTCGGGCACCGATCCAAGAAACACCAAGCTCCTTCGCCACCATTGCACGCCGCTGTTCACGATGGATATCGCCACACAGCTGTACGGCTCGCTCGCCTACGATTGGGTGGGCAAAACCTGGGGTAACAACAACGACCCCGCATACGGCAATATTAAGGCCCTCTTCCAGGTAAGAACCGACCTCAATTGGACCGAGCAGTTTACCCTAGGACCGGTGCCATTTTTCCTAAACGTCAACCCCTGGGTGCTGGCGAAGCTGGCGCTCGCCGTGGGTGCCCACACGCACGGCAGCGGCGCGGCGTTTTTTAAAAACATTTCGCTCGACTATTCCAACACGTCGGGCTCGTTCACCATCCAGATCGGACTTGCCGTCACCTTTGGCGCCGGCGTTGCAGGCGTCGCTTCGTCTGCCGTGCGCGGCGCCGCATCCCTCACGCTGTTCATTGGGTACGAGAAGGCAGATGGACACCAGCTTCCGCGGCTGCGCGTAGGTGCAGACGTCGATGTCGACGTGATACTCCAGTTCGTAATGTTCAAGTGGACCACCAAGGCTTGGTCGGGGTCGTGGCCCACACTCATCGATTCGTGGAATATGTCGGTGAACAATGGCGACCAGTATGTGCTCCAACGCTCTGAGCTGGCATTGGGTGGAGATACGCCTTACACGCTGGATGCCCGCTTCGGCACGCCCGGCAACATCGAGGCGTGCGGCGTGCCGCAATTTATCGCATCGGCCACCATCGTCACCAACGCCGAGCTGCTCGCACGCGCCGAGGTTAAGGCCACTGCCGTAAACGCCGCGCCCGTTGTGCGCGATTGGGATCAAGCGGTCACGCGCATTGAGCTCGAGGCGAACGCGGAGAGCGACGACACGGGACAGGTCGAACATTTCGTCCACGCGCTGATGGAGAACGACGAAAATGCCGCACCGATGTATGAGTACACCTACATCGGTCAGTCAACGAACGCCGTTGCGGACCCCAACACCAATTCTGCCGGCGTGTCGGAGGACGAGCGTGGCGGCATAAAACCCTCGAGCGACAACGTGCTGTTTTCCGGCGTGCTCAGCGAAGCCCACATGAAGCTAACGATGATTGCCGGCGCAGAATGCCTGTTCCGTATCGCCTCGGTGCGCTACGGCGACAATGGCCGCTCGCGCCTGGTGGTGCACACAAAGGCAAACGGCACGTGGTCCGCTCCCACGCCCGTGGACTTTCCCCTTGGGTTTGGCGAGAACGACGTGGAGCGCGACGGCATATACGATTACGACTTCGACGTGGTGGAATATACGAACGGAAGAGAAAACCAGGACGCCTACGTGTTGCTGGTCTCGGGCGAGCGCCCCGAAGGCGACGCAACCCGGTTCGATACGGCAAGCACAGCCGGCATACTGTCCGTTGTGCGCCTGCGCATAAGCAACGACGGAGTTCATGTGGTGTCGCATACGTCATGGCGCAGCATCTCGCGCGGCCGCCTGCAAGAGGATGGCTACCATTGCCTGCAGTGCCCGCGCATCACGGTAGGCAAGACGCTGGTCGACGGACGCCTGTCGGGTGCCTACCTCCACCGCCGCGGAACCACCGCAGAGAAGGCGCTCGGCAGCGAGGCCGAGGTTGCGCTGGAATGCTTTACCCTGTGGTCGGATGATTTGGGCGACAGCCTGACGTTCCGCCAAGTTCTTCGCTTTCCGCAGGCACCGTCGAGTATCGAGCTGAGCGAGCCCGAGAATATCAACGGCAAAATGGTGGTGCCCGTTGCGTACGAGACCGCAGACGGTTGCGGCTGCGCATCGTACGCCGTGATCGGCCAGTCCATTGCGGGCTGGGGCGTTATGCCACCAGACGCCACGGTGCCCCATGCGGTGCCGTGGCCACAACATTCGGGCTTTTTGGCCACCGTCAACGAGCAGCTGCAGCATATTACTTGGACGCGAGGCGCATCGGCATTTGCAACGCAGCCCGTGGGTGCCGCAGGCTGTGGCCCGGCATCGTTTAGCGTAAGCAACAACGGCAGGTGCGCGCTCTATGTAGAGAACACCGATGGCAAGGTGGGACAAACCTACGACGAAGAAGGCAACCCGGTAGCAGTGATGGGCAAGCACTTCCGCATCTTCGCCAGCACCTTGGCAGGTGATCTGTTCACGGAGCCGTTCGTGATGTGCGAGCTGGACCATCCCGTCGATCAGATAACGACATTTTTGACGTCGGGAGGTATGCTCTCCGCGCTCGCCACGCACGTTGTGAGCGCGGAGCAGAGCGAGGCAGAGCTGCACGGCATCGAAGTGCCCTTGGTGGCGTGTGCCACTCCGACGGGGGCGGTCGCTACCTCGGGCGCGGTGGTGCCCGGAGCAGCAGGTGAATCCTTCATGGTCACGGTGCGAAACGACGGCAACACCTTGCTGACCGCCGGCACGATCGATCTGTACCGAGAGGGCTCCAGCCAGCCGTTCTCCAGCGCATCCATCGGATTCGGAGTGAACGCACGTATGGCATCGATCTACGATCCGGAGCTTGCCGAGGACGCTTCGGCCAACGACATGGCACACGCGAAGTACGCACTCGAGACGCTGGGCGCACGTTTTGCGACGCACCCGCTGGTAGCCGACAACGGCAACGCCGTGCTGGCACCGGGCTGCACGGCACAGTTCCGCATGAGCTTCGCCATCCCCGAGAGTTGGAGCGACGAAGTTGGCAAACGCGTAACGCTGTATGCGAAGGCACGTAATCTGGTGGCGCTCGATCCCATAACGCTCGAGGAAATTCGACCGGGCGCAAACTCGGCGCTGGGCGCCGTACTGCACGAGCTTCATGTGCCCGACGCGGCATGCGAACGCTCAGAAGCTCAGGTCGGTGTATGCGACAGCGCGGATACGACAGGACTTCACGACGCCCCGATGACAGCAGACGGCGATGGTGGTTCGAGTGGCGGCGGTGCTGACGAGGGCGGCGGCTCCGGCGGAAGCAGCTCCGGCAGTGGCAAGGACCACGGCAATAACAAGCGCTCCGGAAAAGCGGGTGCGCTTGCGGGCACGGGCGATGTCAACGCTCCCCTTACGGCAGCCGCTGCAGCACTCGCCGCGGCAGGCGCCGGCCTCGTCGCCTACAGTGCCCGCCGCACGGCGCTCGAAACCGACACCGCCAATGAGGTCAATTCGGATAAGCCTCGCTAGCTCCTAGTTACTTTTGTGAGAGGCGCCGACTCGGCTCATCGAACATCAAAATGGGCTGGTTCTGGATGCCCAGAGCCAGCCCATTGCGCATTAGATGTCGCCAGCGGAGTCGAGCTCGGCTTCCTCGCCCCGCATTCCACCGAGGACAGTGGGGCACTATCGTTTAAGGGCTTCGTTATTGCTCGATGGCCTTCTTTACGACTGCGGGGACGCCTGCCGCCACCACGTTGTCCGGAAGGTCTTCCGTCACGACGCTGCCCGCGGCAATTACGCAACCGCTGCCGATGGTAACCCCCTGCAACACGGATACGTTCGCGCCAAACCAGCAGTTATCGCCTACAACAATAGGCAGAGCCTTCTCGAGACCCAAGTTGCGGTCCTTTGCCTTTAGGGGGTGCGAAGCGGTGTAGAAGCCGCAAAACGGCCCGATAAACACGTTGCCACCAAAGGTGATAGAGCCGCCGTCCATAAAGTAGCAGCCATGGTTTACAAAGCAGCCCTCACCAAAGCTCGTCTTGCTCCCGTAGTCAAAGTAGGCAGGCGAAAGGACCGTCAGCCCTTGCGGAAGATCGGTATCGAGCAAGGATTTCAAAGCGTCAAGCTGCGCGTCGCTTCCGGGTTTTGCCATATTAAAGTCATAGCAGAGCGCCTCCGCCTTTGCGCGTTGCGCCAGGAGCTCCTCGTCAAAGTTGGCATCATGCCACTCCCCGCGCTCCATCTTCTCTTTCTCAGTCATTGCGCCCCCTCAAACAACATGCAGTCTTGATGCGGCAATTCTACCAGCCGATAAGCCACGGTTTTAACACGAGCACCACGCCGCGCAGGGAATGACCGCAGAAGCTAAAGGTCACCGACTCCGAACGCGCGTTCGATGGAATTCGTGTTAGTTGGAATCGTCCGAGGCCTGGGCTATGCTACCTTGACTATCTATATGACTACAACGCAGCAAAGGAGCATCGAGAGAGCGAGCATGGCAAAAAACACCGCAAACTATGGTAACGACAGTATTCGTCAGCTCAAGGACGAGGAGCGCGTACGCCTGCGCCCCGCCGTTATCTTTGGCTCGGACGGACTCGACGGCTGCGCGCATGCCGCCTTCGAGATCCTGTCCAACGCCGTTGACGAGGCGCGCCAGGGCTACGGCAAGCTCATCACCCTTACCGCCTTTCGCGATGGTTCCATTCAGGTAGAGGACAACGGCCGCGGCTGCCCGCTCGACTGGAACCCCTCCGAGAAGCGCTTTAACTGGGAGCTCGTCTTTTGCGAGCTCTACGCAGGTGGCAAATACAACAACAACCAGGGCGGCGACTACGACTTCTCGCTCGGTACCAACGGCCTGGGCTCGTGCGCGACCCAGTACGCATCCGAGTACATGGACGTCACGGTTTGGCGCGACGGCAACAAGTACTCCCTGCACTTTAAGAAAGGCAAGGTCGTTGGCGCCAAAAAGAAAGCGCTTGAGATCGAGCCCAGCGACGAGGACCGCACCGGCACCACCATCAAGTGGCGCCCCGATCTTGAGGTCTTTACCTCGATCAGCATTCCCCACGACTGGTATCGCGAGACCATGCGCCGCCAGGCCGTGGTCAACGCCAACGTGACCTTCCGCCTGCGCATTGAGGGCGACGATGGCGAGTTTTCCGAAGAGGATTTTTGCTATCCCAAGGGCATCGAGGACTACGTGCTCGAGAAGGTCGGTACCGACTACCTTACCGAGCCCTTCTTTATCGAGGCTGACCGTCGCGGTCGCGACCGCGAGGACCTGCCCGATTACAACGTCAAGATCACCGCGTGCATGTGCTTCTCGCGCACCTTCATGATGCAGGAGTACTACCACAACTCGTCATGGCTCGAGAACGGCGGTTCGCCCGAAAAGGCCGCCCGTAGTGCTCTGACCAGCGCCATCGATGCCTACATCAAGCAACAGGGCAAGTACAACAAAAACGAGAGCGGCATTAAGTGGCAGGACGTCCAGGACTGTCTGGTGCTGGTGACCAACTGCTTCTCCACCCAGACGTCCTACGAAAACCAGACTAAGAAGGCCATCAATAACCGCTTTATCCAGCAGGCGATGACGGCATTCTTTAAGGAGCGCCTCTCGACCTATCTGATCGAGAACAAAGACGCCGCCAACAAGATCATGGAGCAGGTGCTCATCAACAAGCGCTCGCGCGAGAACGCCGAGAAGACGCGCCAGAGCATCAAGACCAATCTGCAGCAGAAGACCGACATGGCCAACCGCGTGCAGAAGTTCATCGACTGCCGCTCCAAGGACAAGAGCCGTCGCGAGATCTACATCGTAGAGGGCGACTCGGCAGCAGGCGCCATCCGCACCTCGCGCGATGCCGAGTTCCAGGGTGTTATGCCCGTCCGAGGCAAGATCCTCAACTGTCTGAAAGAGGACTACCCGCGCATCTTTAAGTCCGACATCATCATGGACCTCATGCGCGTGCTGGGCTGCGGTGTGGAGATCAAGGACAAGCGCATCAAGAACCTTGGCGCCTTTGACCTGGACAACCTCAACTGGAACAAGGTCATCATCTGTACGGACGCCGACGTCGACGGTTATCACATCCGCACGCTTGTGCTCACCATGCTCTATCGCCTGGTGCCCACGCTTATCGACGAGGGCTACGTGTATATCGCCGAGTCGCCGCTCTACGAGATCAACTGCAAAGAGAAGACCTACTTTGCCTACACCGAGCTCGAGAAGAACGGCATCCTCAAGGAGATTGGCGACCAGAAGTGCTCGATCAACCGCTCCAAGGGTCTTGGTGAGAACGATCCGGACATGATGTGGCTCACCACCATGAACCCCGAGACGCGCCGCCTGATCAAGGTAGAACCCGAGGACGTCACCAAGATGGAGACCATGTTCAACCTGTTGCTGGGCAACGACGAGACGGGCCGCAAGCGTCACATCTCCGAGCACGGCAAGGAATACCTGGACCAGCTGGACCTGCAGTAGCAGCAAATCGATAACGACGGCCCATAAGAAGTTCAAGAGGAAATCGTGGCAAAGAAGAAGACGAAGAACCAGCCCAAGAAAAAGCAGGTCAACGCCGAGAACGTCATCGGCCTGCACTCCGAGGTCACCGACCAGCCGATTACGCAGACGCTCGAGGTCAACTACATGCCCTACGCTATGAGCGTCAACGTCTCGCGTGCATTCCCCGAGATCGACGGCTTTAAGCCCTCGCACCGCAAGCTGCTCTACACTATGTACAAGATGGGCCTGCTCAAGGGCGAGCGCCAAAAGAGCGCCAACATCGTGGGCCAGACCATGAAGCTCAACCCACACGGCGACGCCGCCATCTACGAGACGATGGTGCGCCTGGCCACGGGCAACGAGGCGCTGCTTGCTCCTTTCGTGGAGTCGAAGGGCAACTTTGGCAAGTACTATTCGGGCGACCTGAGCTACGCCGCCTCGCGTTATACCGAGGCCAAGCTCTCCCCCATCAGCGCCGAGATCTTCAAAGACATCGACAAGGACCCGGTCGACTTCGTTGACAGCTACGACGGTGCCATGAAGGAGCCGCGTCTGCTGCCCACCACGTTCCCCAACATCCTCGTCTCGGCCAACAAGGGCATCGGCGTCGCTATGGCGTCCGATATCTGCGGCTTCAACCTCAACGAGGTCTGCACCGCCACGATGCACTACCTGAAGGACCCCGACTGCGACCTGCTCGAGTACATGCCCATGCCCGATTTCTCGACCGGCGGCGAGATTATCTACCGCCGCGAGGAGATGGAGAAGATCATCGAGACCGGTCTTGGCAGCTTCCAGATTCGCTCCCGCTGGCGCTGGATTCCCGAAGAGCGCATCATCGAGGTGTACGAGATCCCCTACACCACCAAGACCGATGTCATCATCGAACGCATCGTCAAGCTCTCCAAGGAGGGCAAGGTCAAGGAGATCGCCGACATCCGCGACGAGACCGACCTTTCGGGTCTGCGCATCGCCATCGACCTTAAGCGCGGCGTCGACCCCGACAAGCTCATGGCCAAGCTCTATCGCTCGACCACGCTGCAGGATTCGTTCTCGTGCAACTTCAACGTGCTCGTCGACGGCTATCCCCGTGTTATGGGCGTGCGCCAGATTCTGCACGAGTGGGTCAAGTGGCGTATTGCGTCCACGCGTCGCCGCATTAACTTTGACCTGGGCAAAAAGTCCGAGCGCCTGCACCTGCTGCACGGCCTTGAGGCAATTCTGCTCGACATCGACAAGGCCATCGCCATCATCCGCGGCACTAAGCTCGAGGCAGAGGTTGTACCCAACCTTATGAAGGGTTTCGACATCGACGAGACCCAGGCCGAGTTTGTCGCCGAGCTTAAGCTCCGCAACATCAACGAGGAGTACATCCTCAACCGCACCAAGGACATCGCCAAGCTCGAGGGCGAGATTGCCGAGCTTGAGGAGATCCTCTCCAGCGAGGAGAACGTCAAGAAGGTCATCAGCGACGAGCTAGCAGCGGTCAACAAGAAGTACGTGATGCCGCGCCGCACGGGCAGGATCGAGCCCCATGAGGTTATCGAGGTAAGCTTGGAGCCCGAGGTCGAGGAGTACCCGGTCACCATCATGCTCTCGCGCGATGGCTACCTAAAGAAGATGACGGACCGCGTGCTCAAGAAGGCGACCACGCTCAAGTACAAGGACGGCGACAAACCCTTTATCGAGTTCCCGTCCTCCAACACCCACGAGCTGCTGGTCTTTACCAACAAGAGCCAGGTGTACAAGTGCAAGGTCGCGGCGTTTGAGGACACCAAGTCGGCCCAGCTGGGCTCGTACCTTCCGACCGATCTTGAGATGGAACCCGACGAGAGCGTCATCTGGGTCATCGACCCCGAGGACTACAAGGCCGACGTGCTGTTCGTCTTTGAGAACGGCCGCGTGGTGCGTGTCGCGCTTTCTGGATACGCTACCAAGACCAACCGCAAGCGCCTTAAGAACGCCATCTACGGCGGCAGCAAGCTGCTGTATGCGCAGGTGCTCAAGGAGGACCGCGACCTCGCGCTGGTCTCGAGCGACTACCGCCTGATGAACTTCAACACGTCGCTGCTCAAGACCAAGACGACCACCAACACGCAGGGCGTCCAGGCCTTTACGGCCAAGAAGGGCCGCTCGGTCACCACCGTCGGCACGACCGAGGAAATCCTTGGCGCCGGCGTCTCGGCCGAGAAGTTCACCGCGCAGAGCCTGCCCTCCGCCGGCGCCCTCATGAAGGAAAATGACATGCCGAGTTTGTTTGACTAAAACAACGGCGACTAAACCGTCATGGTTTTACAAAGCAGCGGGGCCCGGAGCGCAGTAAACGCTGCGCCCCGGGCCCCATGCATTACACCAGCATCATCCCTATAGACAAAATGCCGCATAAAGCGGAACAGACATAAGCCCATCATTCATTCCAAAGGGCTTAGTCGATAGCCTGATAAGGCGCACGCCCGGATGGGTCTTTTTAAGTGAGGACAGACTTCGAGATCTTGTGTTCTCCCCCGCCTTGACTTCAATCGCAGACAAGCATCCCTGCTTCTCTACTACAAAGTCGATTTCCGCACGATTATCTCGCGCCCAATAATGCAGTGGATAACCCATGGCTGAAAGCTGTTGGGCAACGTAGTTTTCGGTAAGTGCACCCATGAATGTGCCGCCGATACCGGCAAGAATATCGGCGCGTTGAGCACCGGCCTTGGAGACCAGCAGCCCTGTATCCGCCTGATAGATTTTAAAAGCAGAAGGGTTAACGAAGGCCTCTAAGGGGCTTTCGATCTGCCCGACTAGGCTGCAGCGCGCCACCGTACCCGACAATACAAGCCAATCGAGAGCATCTCCAAAGAGAGACGCATTGCCCCCCGCTCGCACTACCTTGTATTGAAATTTACGATTCTCTTTGGCAAGCTGCTGTGGAATGGAATCGAAGCACGCACGCGTCTTTGTGCTCAAGCGTTCATCAGCATATTTATTGGTGTCGGCGGAATATCCGTCGAGAATAATCCGATGCTTTTCGGCCACATCAATGATTGACTGATCATCGATGTACGTTTGGACCGCCTCGGGCATTCCGCCAACAACAAGATACTGTCGATAGAGCCCAAGCGCCTTTTCATGAAGGCTTGGCGCAAGAGGACCCATTATCTCGAATGATGAGCGTATCTCGTCGACCAGCTGATCGTGCCCCATCGCCCAGAGAAACTCCTCGAAATCGAGTGGAGCCATCTCAATCAAGTCGGTCTTTCCGACGGGGAACGAATACGACTGATGGTTAATGGCAACCCCAAGAAGCGACCCGGCAGCCGCAACGTAATACTCGGGAGCATCTTCGCAAAAGTATTTAAGGGAAGTGAGCGCTTCCTCGCATGCCTGGATCTCGTCAATGAACAGTAAGGTTTTGCCAGGCACGATACGCTGTCCCGTACGAGCCTCGATCGCACGTACGATCGAATGAGGGTCAAGACCGCCCGAAAAATCCGCTCGCGCCGACCGGTCGTTCTCAAGATTAACGTAGACAACCGATTCGAAAAGATCCTGGGCGTACGTTCTGAGCAAATAGGTCTTGCCACACTGGCGCACGCCTTTGACCAGCAAAGGTTTTCTATCAGCTCTGTCTCGCCATTCCCTAAGGAGCTCGTCTGCCTTGCGACGCATACGTAACCTTCCCTCATGAACTTCTATTTGACAATATTTTAACGCGGATTAATTTGTTTTCAGTTATTTTTCTGCGTTTAAAAATTGTTCTATACGGCACTTGAGGGAATTCGCCCCTATCTCTCGGTAAGGACAGCAAGCATTTCCACCAACGCTGATTGCCATGCGTTCTTCTTGTCCTTAGGCAAGCTTGCGAGCGAGCTCTCGCACCTCTTTCAACTTGGGCGAGGATGCCATGCTGTCGCGCTCGGTCATACCGCTGATGGTGACAATGCCCTGGTCCTCCCACTTGCAGTACGCGCAGGTTGACTTGTACATAGCGATCGCCGCATCATAGACACCCTCGCTGTGGCTATCGAGTAAAAGGGCCGTCTTGGTGAACGGGAATCCCGTGGCACCGAAGGCGTACAGGCGGTCGATGGCGGTCTTTTCCTGCGCAGTGATATCAAACCAGTAGATAGGCGAAGCGAAGACAACCATGTCGGTGTCTTTCAGCGACTCAATCACGTTGGCCATGTCATCCTTCTGCACGCAGACGCCCTCATGGGCGAAGCAGTACTGGCATCCCAAGCAGCCGGCGATCTTCTTGCTGGCAACGCGGATGACCTCGACCGTATGGCCGCCCTCACGCGCGGTCTCGGCAAACGCCTCGACCATGGTATCGGTATTAGCGCCCTTACGCGGGCTGCCGCTCAATACAACGATATTCATAGGATTCCCTCTCCCTCATGCTGCAGGCGCGCAGCATGCTTTCTTGTAACCAAAACGAATGGTGTTAATCAATCGCCAGCAGGCCATATCTCTTGTTCAAGTTCCCTAAAGAAGCTCAAGACGATTGCGATTGCCTTATACAACGTCGAAAATCAAAGAGGGCCCATAGCAACGCCACCTACCTGAAATGACATGCGGTCAAGACGAGCTACGAGGATCGTGACGAGCCGATACCGCCCGCATGCCCCCTTCGGAATAGGCGCTGAGCAGCTCCTGAGCGTGAGCAAACTCGGGCCCTCGCCTCCAACCGAGCAGGCGGTTGACCGCGAGATTTCCCTGGACGTTGTGGACGAAGAGCAGATAGGCGTCCTCGCGCGAAAGCCCAGTCTCCTCCATGATCGAGGGAACCATCTGCTCGGCGCCGCGCTCGACGACGCGCTGTGCCACCCGGGCGTACGCGTCGTCATCCGAGTAGAGCAGATAATAGTCATCGTTTGCCGGCGGACGCTGGCAGAGGGCACCCGCCTCCGTTCCCTCGAGCGGCGGCACCGCCGCCAAGGCCTCGTCGATAAGCGCGTCGAGCAGGGCGAACTTGTCCTCGTAGTGCAGATAGAACGTGCCACGGTTGATATCGGCGCGGCGGCAAATATCCGCTACCGTCATCTTCGCGAAGCCGACCTCGGCCAGCAGCGCGAAGAACGCCTCCCGTATGACCGAGAGTGTATAGCGTCGGCGACGATCGATCTTCCCCGCTTCCATTACCCCTCCAATTGCAACGCTCGACAATGCCCGGCAAACGCTCGTTTATCGACAGCAGGCCGAAGCTGTTCATTGCTCTTAAGCAAATCGACATGGATACTTTTTATAGACACCTGTTTATAATAGCTGAAAGAAGGTATCCAGTGACCCTGTACGAGCAGCTCGTTATCGAGCTCACCAACCGATCGTTTTCCCTTCATGCCGCCTACCGCAGCGGCAGCACGCCCTATGAGCTGAGTGACCGCGAGCCCGAGCCCTACGACCAGCAAATCGAGGACTTCGCCCGTATGATCGAAGAAGCCGATTGCGTGCTGGTGGGCGGGGCCTCCGGGCTCTCCGCGGCGGGCGGCGGCGACTTCTACTACGAGGACAACGCGACCTATCGCAAGCATTTCGGCAAATTCGCCGAGCGCTACGGTTTCAAGGGCGCTTTCGAGGGGTCGTTCTACCGCTGGCCCACCGCCGAGGCGCGCTGGGGATACCTCGCCACCTTCCTCGACACCACGCTCAACGCCCCGCTGCGCAAGCCCTACAGGGACCTCGACGCCATTCTCGCCGAGAAGGATTTCTTCGTGCTCACCACCAACCAGGACACGCAGTTTGTGAAGCTCTATCCCTGGGAGAAAGTGGCAGAGATCCAAGGCGACCACCGCTTCTTTCAGTGCTCCCGCTGTTGCACCGACGCGGTGTGGGATGCGGTCGAGCCGGTCTCCAACATGGTAGAGGCCATGGGAGACGGCCTTGAGGTTCCGACAGAGCTCGTGCCGCGCTGCCCGCACTGCGGGGCAGAGGCGTTCCCCTGGGTTCGCGGCTACGGCAACTTCCTGCAGGGCGAACTCTACGAGGAGCAGTACCGCAAGGTGTCCGAATGGCTCGACGCGCACGCACGGCAGAGGATCCTCTTCCTCGAGCTGGGTGTGGGCCGCATGACGCCCGCGTTTATCCAGGAGCCGTTCTGGGCCCTCACGGCGCAGTTACCGCAGGCCAGCTACATCGCCGTAAACAACAAGACGCAGTTTCTCCCCCGCGCGATCGAGGATCGGGGGCTCGCCGTTCGCGCCGACATCGCCGACGTGCTTGCCGACGTGCGCAAGACGCTGGGGAGGTAGCGCATGGAGACGGCGAAAGCAGTTCGCATAGGCAGGGCGCTAGCCGAAGCGGATCTTGTCATCATCGGCGCTAGCAACGGACTCGACATGGCGGAGGGGCTCAACCTTTTCTGCGCCGATGCTCATTTCCAAGAGGCGTACGGGGACCTCGCCCAGGCAGACGGCATCGGCTGCATACTGCAGGGGCTCGCTTCCCCGGATGCCAGCGTGCGACGCCGATGGGCCGAGCGGTTCCATCAAAAGGAGTATCTCGAATATGAGCCCGGCTCGCTCATGAACGGGCTGCGGCGTCTTACGGAGCACGCCGACACCTTCGTGGTCACATGCAACATCGACGGGCACTTCGCGCGCGCCGGGTTCGACGAGAACCGCGTGCTCGAGACGGAGGGGGGCATACGCACGTCGATCGACGAGCGGCGTCTCGCCCATCCAGACGCCCTCGCCACGGCCCAGCTCGAGGAGCTCGAGCGCCTTGTGCAAGCCCATCGCAACGGCAGGGTCGCCATCCTCGAACTTGGCGTGGGACTGCGCAACGGCATCATAAAGCACATGCTCGCCCAGATCGCGAACGTCTGCGAGCACGCCACCTACATCGTGTTCAACTACAGCCAGGCTATGGCGCCCGATGCATCGTGCGAGACGATTCTCGTTGACGGCGATATGGCCCCGGCTTTCGAGGAGATTGCCCAATGCCGTCTCTAGAGAGGGAAGCGTATAGGCTTCGAAGCCTTATCGACGATGCCGACGCCATCATCGTCGGCATCGGCTCGGGCATGTCAAGCGCCGCCGGGTTCAACCATTACAACCGCGCAGGCATGGCGCGCGCCGGAATGACGGACTGGCAGCAAGCCTTTGGCTTCAAGAGCCTTTTCGACGGCTTCTACCACCTCTACCCCAGCCTCGAGCAGCGATGGGCATACTATGCGCGATACATCGACTTCATGCTGCGCGAGCCGACCTCGCAGCCCTATCTCGACCTACGGTCCCTCATCGGCCATAAGGACTACTTCATCCTGAGCACCAATGTGGACACCCAGGCCGAGAAGACGTTTCCCGACGAGAGAACCTGTAACTATCAGGGAAGCTTCGCGCACCTTCAGTGCAAGCAGCCATGCTGTGACGAGCTCTTCGACGCGAGCCCCTACGTCGAGCGCATGCTCGCGGGCATGGCGGGGTTCGAGGTCCTCAGCGAGGATGTCCCCCGATGCCCGCACTGCGGCTGGCAGCTTGTGCCGTGGGTGCGCGACGACACGTTTCTGCAGGGTGCGGCCTGGCGCGAGAGCCTCGGACGATACGAGCGCTTCGTGCGCGAGCGCAGCGATCGCCGCGTGCTGTTGCTGGAGCTCGGCGTGGGCGAGATGACCCCCGGCATCATCACGCTCCCGTTCTGGAGCATGACCGCGAAGCTGCCGGATGCGCACCTGTTGAGCGTCAACATCTCGAACGGCTCGGCTCCGCTGCAGCTCGGAAGCAAGGCAGGGGCGATTCAGGCAGATTTGGGCGCGCTGCTCTCGGTGGCGCGGGCAGGTGGCGAGTAACGCGGAGCGGTAGACGCGCAATGAGGTTTTAGCCGCAGCCTCCGAACGAGAGGGCTCGGAGGCTGGTATTCCTGAATCGCAGGTCACGATGGGTTATCGGAATCGCGAAGAGCGGATACCGCCAGTAAGCCCCCTTCGGAATAGGCGTTGAGCAGCTCCTGGGCATGGGCGAACTCGGGGCCTCGTCTCCAGCCGAGCAGGCGGTTGACGGCCAGATCGCCCTGGACGTTGTGGACGAAGAGCAGGAAGGCGTCTTCGCGTGAAAGCCCTGTTTTCTCCATGACCCAGGGAACCATCTGCTCCGCTCCGCGTTCTATGACGCGCTGGGCTACGCGAGCGTATGAGTCGCTGTCCGAATAAAGCAGGCGATAATCGTCGTCTGCCGACGGACGCTGGCAAAGCGTTGCCGATTCAACCCCCTCAAGCGGGGGAGCCGCTGCCAATGCCTCGTCGATAAGCGCATCGAGCAGCGCGTACTTATCCTCGCAATGCAGATAGAACGTTCCCCGGTTGATCTCGGCGCGGCGGCAGATGTCCGCCACCGTCATCTTCGCGAAGCCGACCTCGGCCAGCAGCGCGAAGAACGCCTCCTGTATGACCGAGAGGGTGTAGCGCCGCCGGCGGTCGATCTTGGTTTCTCCCATCGCCTCTCCAATCTGAGTCGTTTGACAATGTCCAGTAGCTGTTCGTTTATCGACAGGTGCACGCGTTTGTTCATTGCCCCTGCGAAAATCAACAAGGATACTGTTTATAGACACCTGTTTTTTATAGCTGAAAGGGAGCACGGATGACCCTGTGCGAGAAGCTCGGCATCGGGCTTGTCAGCCGATCGTTTTCCCATCGGGCCGTCTATCGAAACGGCGGCACGTCATACGATTTGAGCGATTGCGAGCCTGCTGCTTGCAAGCAAGATATCGAGGCTTTTGCCCGCAAGGTGGGGAAGGCTGATTGCGTGTTTACGGGAGAGGCAGGTAGGCAGGCGTTATGAGCATCTGCATCAAAAATCAGATTCAGAATATGAATATCGTCATCGGCTGCACGGTGGGGTGTCCATATTGCTATGCCCGTAACAATGTGAAACGTTGGCATATGATTGACGACTTCGCTGATCCTGCGTTCTTCCCGAGCAAGCTCAAGATGATGGAAAAGAAACGCCCGCAGAACTTTCTCCTTACCGGCATGAGCGATCTCTCCGGGTGGAAGCTGGAATGGCGAGACGAGGTATTTGCAAAGATCCATGAGAATCCACAGCATCAGTTCCTGTTCCTGACCAAGAGACCCGATTTGCTGGATTTAGATACCGACCTGGAAAACGCATGGTTCGGCGTTACGGTGACGAGGAAAGCGGAGCTGTGGCGTATCGACGCCCTTCGGAAAAACGTCAAAGCAAATCACTTCTTCGTTACTTTTGAGCCGCTATTCGACGATCCCGGTACGGTCGACCTTTCCGGAATCAACTGGATCGTCGTCGGTACCATGACCGGGGCGCAGAGCAGGAAGGTTCATACGGAACCGGAGTGGGCATGGTCTTTGACGGACCAGGCGCACGCGCTTGGCATTCCAATGTTTATGAAGGAAGACCTCGTCTCTGTCATAGGGGACGAAAACATGATTCAGGAATTGCCGGAAGAATTCGAAAGAGTGCTGGAGGTGCAGAGAACATGGCGGAAGTGATCGATGGAATCCTCATCAATGAGGTGGAAGCAAAGAACATCATGACCAAGTCCAGCCTGCCGGTAGGCGGCTACTCGGTCAATCCCTATGTAGGCTGCACGCATGCCTGCAAGTATTGCTATGCCTCCTTTATGAAGCGCTTTACCGGACACAAGGAGGAATGGGGCACCTTTCTTGATGTGAAGCATTGGCCGGAAATCAAGAATCCGAAGAAATACGCTGGACAGCGGGTGGTTATCGGTTCTGTGACGGATGGCTACAATCCACAGGAGGAGCGATTCGGGAATACCAGGAAACTCCTGGAGCAGCTGATTGGCAGCGATGCAGATATTCTGATCTGCACAAAGTCCGATCTTGTGGTACGGGATATTGATCTGCTGAAGAAGCTTGGACGAGTGACCGTTTCATGGTCGATCAACACGCTGGATGAGAACTTCAAGAACGATATGGACTCCGCGTCGAGCATCGAGCGTCGTATCGCTGCTATGAAGCAGGTGTATGACGAAGGTATCCGTACGGTCTGCTTCGTGTCCCCGGTATTTCCCGGCATCACGGATTTTGAGATGATTTTTGAGCGAGTAAAAGATCGGTGCGATTTGTTTTGGCTCGAAAATCTCAATCTTCGGGGTGGTTTCAAAAAAGCGATCCTGGATTATATCGCCGAGAAACATCCCAATCTCGTACCGCTTTACGATGAGATCTATAACAAGCGCAACCGTAGCTATTTTGAAGCGCTTGAAGTAAAAGCCGAGGAAATGGCCAAGAAGTACGATTGCCCCTTTGTGGACAACGAAATGCCTTATGGCAGAGTCCCCCAGGGGCATCCGGTGATCGTGGACTACTTCTATCACGAGGAAGTCCGAGGGTCGGATAATAGCGGAAAAAGAAATCGTTAAACGGAAACCGACGACGATTCGCTCGAGCGATTAGCGTCCACGCGTGGCTTCTGCCGATTGGCGCAACGGGCGACGGATTAAGGGATCGCTCGGGCGGATGATCCCGCTGCAGTACAGGCGGTCGCTCAATTTAGCGGCATGAGCGTTTTCGCACGGAAAACCAGTATCCCCTGTGCCGAGTTTAATCGTAGCGAATACAATGGGCACTGAGCATCAATCGAAAGTAGTCAAGAGCCTTTTCGACGGCTTCTACCACCTCTACCCCAGCCTCGAGCAGCAGTGGGCATACTATGCGCGATACATCGACTTCATGCTGCGCGAGCTGGCCTCGCAGCCCTATCTCGACCTACGGTCCCTCATCGGCCATAAGGACTACTTCAT
>CATWKM010000015.1:0-39780 GCA_958351385.1 uncultured Collinsella sp.
GCCGGGATGGTCGCCGTCACACGGCCCATGCCCCATAGGCGCAGGACCTCCTCGATCAGGTCGATCTCGCGCGGCAGGTCGGGACGGAAGCTCGGCGGGGTAACCATAAAGTCCTCGCCGTCGCGCTCGACGGTGCAGCCCAGACGGGTGAGCGAACGCTCGATAAAGTTGGGCTCGATATCGGCACCGCAGATGGCGTGCACGCGGGCCAGGCGCAGCTTAATGCTGTCGATGGTCTTGGGCGCGGGGAAAACGTCGACATAACCGGGAGCAACCTCGCCGCCGGCAATCTCCTCGATGAGCGCGCAGGTAACGTTGGCGACATCCACGCAGCCGGCCTCATCGACCTGGCGCTCAAAGCGAATGGAGGCGTCGGAGATCAGCGACAGATCGCGGCTGGTGTGCGAGGTGCGACCGGCATTGAAGCAGGCGCTCTCGACCATCACGTCGACGGTGTCGTCCTCGATCTCGGAATCCATGCCGCCCATAACGCCGGCCAGCGCCACGGGGCGCTCGCCGTCGGTGATGAGGCCCATGCCGGCGTCGAGCACGCGCTCCTCGCCGTCGAGCGTCGTGAACTTCTCATCCTGCTGGGCGGCGCGAACCACCACGCGGCGGTGACCATCGCGCTCGGCAAAGGTGTCCAGATCAAAGGCGTGCAGCGGCTGACCGGTGAGCATCATCACATAGTTGGTGATGTCGACGATGTTGTTGTGCGGGCGCACGCCCAGGGCGTTAAGGCGCTTGACCATCCAGTCGGGCGACGGGCCGACCTTCACGTTGCGCACGATGCGGGCGACATAGCGGTCGCACAGGCCCTCGTCGGCGATCTCGACGGAAAGCTCGTCGTCGGTCGCGCGGCCGGTCTCGGCCTTGATGGCGGGCAGCTCAACGTGGAAATCGCGGTCGAAGATGGCGCCGGTCTCGCGGGCCATGCCGATCATGGACAGGCAGTCGGGACGGTTGGGCGTAATCTCGCAGTCGAGCACGGTGTCGCTCGAGCCCACGTACTCGGCAAACGGCATGCCGCAGGGCGTGTCCTCGGGCAGGATCATGATGCCGGAGTGGTCGCCGCCCAGGCCGAGCTCGCGCGCGGAGCAGTTCATGCCCATGGACACGACACCGCGAAGCTTGCTCTTCTTGATCTTGACGTCGCCGGGCAGGACAGCGCCAATCATGGCCGTGACGATATGGTCGCCGGCCTCGAAGTTCTGCGCGCCGCAGACAATCTGCAGCGGAGCGGGGTTGCCGTCGGCGTCGAGGTTCTTGTCACCCACGTCGACCGAGCACACATACATGTGGTCGCTATCGGGGTGAGGGGTCTTGGTGAGCACCTTGGCGGTCACCACGTGGTCGAAGGACTCGCCCACGGTGTCGATCGCCTCGACCTCGGTACCGGTACGGATATATTCGTCCGAAAGAGTCTTGGGATCCTCCGGAATATCGATCATGGTCTTGAGCCAGTCGTAAGAAACGCGCATCTAACTGGTCTCCTTTCATCTATAACGCCTGCAATAAACAGTCGGAAAACTCCAGCTACGGAGACGGGTTTCCGAGGTGCCGCAGATTGCCTTGAAAGAGGAGGGCCGCGTACTTAGGTACGCAACCGACGATTGAAAGGCAAGGTGTGGTGGCTCGGGAAGCCGCCGGGACAGGTCAACTTAAAATTGGTTCAAGAAGCGCATATCGCCCGTCATCAGGGTTCGCAGATCCGGCAGGTCGTAGCGCAGGGCCGCGACGCGCTCGGCGCCAATACCAAAGGCAAAGCCGGTGTACTTCTCGGGGTCGATGCCGCAGTTGATCAGGACGTTGGGGTCAACCATGCCGCAGCCCAGGATCTCGATCCAGCCGCTGTGCTTGCAGAAGTTGCAGCCCTTGCCGCCGCACACGTGGCAGCTCACGTCCACCTCGCAGCTAGGCTCGGTGAAGGGGAAGAAGTGCGGGCGGTAACGCGTCTTGCGATCCTCGCCAAACATGCACTTAACAAAGTAGTCGAGCGTGCCCTTCAGGTCGCCAAAGGTGATGCCCTCGTCAACGACCAGGCCCTCGATCTGGTTGAACTGCGGCAGGTGGCAGGCATCGGCCGTGTCGGGACGGTAGACGGTGCCCGGGCAGATCATGTAGATGGGCGGCTTCTGCGACTCCATAGTGTGGATCTGCACGCCCGAAGTCTGGGTGCGCAGCAGCACGTCGGACTCGCCGTGGGCGTGAGCCTCGGGGTGCGCGACGCTGCCGGGGTTGTTGTCGACCACGTAGAAGGTATCGCGGGCCGAGCGGCTCGGGTGATCCATGGGAGCGTTGAGCGCGGTGAAGTTGTAGTAAGAGGTGTCGACCATGGGGCCGGACTCGACGGTGTAGCCGATGCCGCAGAAGATGTCCTCGGCCTCCTCGATGATTTGCTTGATCAGGTGCTGGTGGCCGATCTGCGGACGGATGCCCGGCAGCGTGATGTCGACGGCGTCGTGCTCGAGTGCGCGCTTGAGGGCGGCGGCCTTCATCTCGGTGTTTCGCTCGTCGAGCATGCCCTCGATCAGCTGGCGCATCTCGTTGGCGCGCTTGCCCATCACGGGACGATCCTCGGGGGCGAGCTTGCCCATCATGCGCATCAAGCCGGTGATACGACCCTTGCGACCGAGCAGCTCAACACGCGCAGCCTCGAGCTTGGCGGCGTCATCGGCGCCTGCGACGAGCTCCTTGGCCTCTTCCTCGAGTTTGACCAGATCATCAATCAGACTCATGTCTTCCCTTTCGTCTCTCGCGCATCCACTTGCCGCGGCGGCTGGAGCCACCCGGAGCTGCGGATGTGCGGCCCGGTTCGGTAACAAAAAAACCGCCCTCGGGCATGTGCATTGCCCAAGGACGGTTGAATTCCGCGGTACCACCTTGTTTGACCCGGCGGATGTCTGGCCCGCCGCGCCCACTCTGTGCCCCTTGTCGCGAGGCTCACGGCTTCCCTACTGGGGCTTCGCCGCCGCTGGCCGCGTGCCCGTTGAGGTCGCTGCTCGGGAGTGAACGCTTGGCCCTTGTCACCGCAGGAAGGCTCGCAGCCCATGACCTTCCCTCTCTTGCCGGCGACGCGGCGGGCAAAACCCTCTCCGTCAACGCATTGGGCTATAGGATAACACATTCTGCGTGTGCATCGCCGCGTTCCGTTTTGTTCGCACTGGGTACAAGGCAGGTAGCTGTGCAAACTGGCCGCGCGCCCACCCGAAGCGCTCGGCTCACGAGATCAAGGATATGGTATGGGAAAGAAACTCGATAAGAAGGCCGAGCCTGCAGCGGGCAAGACATCCAAAGGCATGAAGGTCGATAAGGCCGTCAAAAAATTCCGCAAGCTCGAAGGCAAGCTGTGGACTCGTGAGTACCTGCTCAAGATTGCCGAGTTTGACGGCGCGACCATTGCCCCCGCCAACGGCGCAGCAGCGCGTGCCGACGCCATGGGCACGCTTGCCGGCGAGCATCACAAGCTGCTGACCAGCGAGAAGTCCGTTGAGCTCGTACGCTCGTTAGCGCGCGAGACCGTCGCCGGCGGCAAAATCGACGACCCTCAGCTGCTCGACGAGATCCGTGTGCTCGGCCGCGATCAACGTGAGGCCAGTGCCATCCCCACCGAAGAAGCCGAGGCCTGGACCAGGCTCACCTGCGAGGCGGACGCCGTGTGGCGCAAGGCCAAGGCAGCCAACGACTGGGCGAGCTTTGAGACCTATGTGGATAGAATCGTCGCCCAACTTAAGCATCAGGCCGAGCTCATGGACCCCAAGCGCGATCCATACGACGTTTGGCTCGACCAGTACGAGCGCGGCCTTTCCGCCAAGAGCTTCGACGCGTTTTGCGACGAGGTCAAGGCCACGGTCGTGCCGCTCGTGCACGCCATCGGCGAGCGCGGCCAGCAGCCGGCTGCCGACTTTTTGCACGCCCACGTGCCCGAGGCTGCCCAGCGCGCCATGAGCTTCGACCTTATGAAGCTTGTCGGCCTGGACCTGGACGACACCACGCTTGCCTTTACCGAGCATCCGTTTAGCGAGGGCTTTGCCGTGGGTGATGCGCGCATCGCGACGCACATCTACGAGGACGACTGCATCTCCAACGTCTACAGCATCATCCACGAGGCCGGGCACACCATGTACGAGCTGGGCGTCAATCCCGCCTATGCGCGCACGTGCTTGGAGGGCGGCACCTCCATGGGCATCCACGAGAGCCAGAGCCGCTTCTTTGAGAACACCGTTGGTCGCAGCCGCGCCTTTATGGGACCGCTGCTCGAGGTGCTGCGTCGTCACGCGCCCGAGGTCTACGGCGACGTCGACGAAGACACGCTCTACCGCGCCGTGAACATCGCGCAGCCGTCGTTGATCCGCACCGAGGCCGACGAGCTCACCTATCCGCTGCATATTATGGTGCGCTACCAGATTGAGCGTATGCTGTTTGCCGGCGAGGCTGCGGCCAAGGACATCCCCGCGCTTTGGAACCGCTTTATGGACGAGTACCTGGGCATTCCCGTTCCCGACGACACGCACGGCTGCCTGCAGGATACGCATTGGAGCGGCGGTTCGTTTGGCTACTTCCCCACGTATGCGCTGGGTAGCGCCTACGATGCCATGTTTGTGCCGGCCATGTGCCGCGACGGCGTCGACCTTACCGGTGCCTGCGCGAGCGGCGATCTGGCGCCCGTCCGCGCGTGGCTGGGCGAGCACATTTGGCAGTGGGGCCGCGCCAAGGACGCGCCGGAACTCATCAAGGGCGCCTGCGGCATGGCCTTTGACGCCCGCTACTACTGCAGCTACCTGCAGGACAAGTTCACCACACTGTACGAGCTGTAAGGATTGACCAGCACGCCATCGCCAACGCCAACTATGTTGACGCCAATGTCTTGGCAACGTCAGCGAAAACGACCCTAAGCGAGCAAGGTGACGTGAAATGAAAGGGCGCTGACCTTCTGGTCGCGCCCTTGAAATTGAACGTCAGATTGCCGCTTAGGGGCGTTTGCAGCGTCGAGCAGTTACGCGGTTTGGTAAAACCGCGTAACTACAGAGCCTCGAGTGCGTTGGCGATGCGCTTCATGGCGGCATCGGCGGATGCTTGGTCGGGCGCCTCGGCCAGCACGCGGATAACCGACTCGGTTCCGCTCTTGCGTACGAGCACGCGGCCCTCGCCTGCCAGCGCAGCCTCGGCCTCGGCGATGGCGTTCTGCACGCCCATGTTCTCGAGCGCGGCGTCCTTGTCCGCCACGCGCACGGCCACCTGCGCCTGCGGTAGCAGCTTGCACGGAGCCGTGAGCTGCGAGAGCGTCTCGCGCTCGGCGCGGATCACTTCCATCACGCGCAGCGAGGTCATAATGCCGTCGCCCGTGCGCTCGATATCGCCAAAGATCGTATGGCCCGTCTGCTCGCCGCCCAGGCTGTAACCGCCCTCGCGCATCTTGGCATACACGTGGCGGTCGCCCACACCGCTGGTCACGGCACTTAGGCCGGCAAGCTCCAACGACTTGATCAGGCCAAAGTTGCTGGCAATCGTCGGAACCACGGTACCGCCCGAAAGGCGACCGTGCTTGTTCAGGTACACGCCGCACACGTACAGGATCTGGTCGCCATCGACCACGCGGCCGCGCTCGTCCACGGCCAGGCAGCGGTCGGCATCGCCGTCATAGGCAAAGCCCACGTCCAAGCCCTGCTCCACCACGTGGCGCTGCAGACGCTCCATATGCGTGGAGCCGCAGTCGACGTTGATGTTAAAACCATCAGGCGCGGCATTGATCACGCGCACGTCGGCGCCCAGCGCGTCGAACACCGGCTTGGCCACCGAGGACGCCGAGCCGTTGGCGCAGTCGATGCCGATCTTGACGCCCTGCAGCGAAAAGTTCGCGCTGGCGATGAGCGAGGCAATGTAGCGGTTGCGGCCCTGCATGTAGTCCACCGTGGCGCCGATGTGGTTGCCCGTGGCCAGCGGCACCTCGCTCTTGCCATCGACGTAGTCCTCGATGAGCTCCAGTACGTCCTCGTCCATCTTAAAACCGTCGCTATTGACGAGCTTAATGCCGTTATCGCAAAACGGGTTGTGGCTCGCGCTGATCATGATGCCGCAATCGAAGCAGCCTTCCACGGTCTGATGCGCTACGCCCGGCGTGGGGATCACGTGCAGCATATAGGCGTCCGCGCCGCTCGCGACCAAGCCGCTCACCAGCGCCGCCTCAAACATATAACTCGAGCGACGCGTGTCCTTACCCACGATGACGCGCGCCTTGCGCTCGCGGTTGGCGCCGTAATACCAGCCCACAAAACGGCCAATCTTATAAGCGTGCTCTACCGTCAGCCCAACGTTAGCCTCACCGCGAAAGCCGTCGGTGCCAAAGTACTTCATGCGCTCTCCTTACAAAATAGGGGCGAACAGATTGCCTGTCCGCCCCAAAATGGTACTCGATTATCTGCGCTACCAGAAAAACCCTACGCCGACGCGCTGTCGCGAGCCGCCTGGCATGTAGGAGTCTGACGCAGCGTAAGCGGCTTGTCCCCCGCCTCGGCTGACGTGGTCAGCGTATATGTGATCGTCGTCGTCTCGCCAGCATGCAGGTCAACGGTGCCCGAATAGAAGGGGATTCCATGCCACGTAGCGGCGCCAAGACCAAACTGGGTGCCCTCGACGGTCAGATCAGTAATGTTGCCGCCCGTCGGGGCAAACAACGAGACATTCAGACGCTCGTCGTCGCGCGCGGCATCGGGCGCGCTCGCCGCGACGTAGTCGGGCAGCTTGCCGGCCTCCTCCTGCGTCATGATGTTCGTCAGGGTAACGGCGATGCGATACGAGCATGTGCCGTCACCGTTCTTGATGCCCTGGCCAATCTGCGTATCGGCATTCAGGTACCAGTCGAGCTTGGAGAAGCTCAGGTTGTTAAAGTAGACACCAGCAACGGGATCTTCACTCGGGTCATCCGGATCGGGCAGCGAGGCGTCGATGTTCATCTCCTTGATAGCGTTCTGCTCGTCATCGTTTTTCATCCACGCGATCAGACGGCCCTCTTCGGCACCGCGCTCAACGGCGCTGACAAGCTTCGTAACATCGACATCGCCGATACCGCCAAGGATCTTGTCGAAGGCAGCGCTGGCGACGGATGCAAAGATGCCGTCCGACTCCTCGACCGGATAGTTCCAGTACACATCGTGCATGAGGACCTTTGCGGCGTTGGTGCCGTCGACAACCGTTCCGTCGGGCAGCGACACGTTACCGACCAGGCCCAGCAGATACTGCAGGAACACCGGGTCGATGCCGACGACGCCATCAACGTCCTGCCCATATTGGGACTTCCACAGCGCGGCGACACGCTGCGAGTTGCGGGGCCAATCAGGCGAATAGGTATTGCCCGAGTTGTACAGGTTACTGTGGTTGCCGAACAGCGCCTCATCCTCTTCGTCGACACTCTCGACTGCCTCATCCTCACTGAGCCCAATGCGGGGAACAAACTCGCCAATCGACATCTGGCCGTCGGTGACCGAAATCAAACCTTGCGAACCGCCAAAGCCGCCGCAGGCACGAATTTCGACGTTGTTCATGGCGTACACAAGGTAGTTACGCGTCTGGCCGTTGGCGCCGAGCATCTGGGGAAGGACGGGGGCGACCTTCTCCGCCGCGTCAACCGCGCCGTTGAGGGTGGCAAAGCCGTCCTTGGCCTTATCGACCAGCTCGGTCACCTGGGAAATATGAGTATCGCCAATGCCCTGGATCTTCTCGTTGGCGCTCTTGAACACCTTGGAGCTATCGGAAAGCGAATCGGCAACGGCCTGCAGCGCGGACACGTTAATCATGCCGTCCTGAAACAGCTTGCCGGGCGTGGCCTGCGAAAGGTTATCGGCCATGGGAACCAGCGCATTGCTCGAGACATCGGACAGGGCATCGATCATGGTGCGGGCCGCATTGATGTCGCTGCCATACACCGGGATAAACGAAGCCGCCGTCCACAGCGGGCTCGAGGTCTCCGCCTTCATGCTGTCGCAAAGCTCATCAATCTTCTTCGCGTCGTCAGGCAGCGTCGAAAAATCGCCCGACGTGACCTTGTCCTTAAGGCCACCGACAATCTCGACGGCCTCCTTCGCTTCACTCTTTACGGTCTTTGCCGAGTTAAGCAGCATAAAGCCGCTTGCGCCAAGCGCAACGAGAAGCACCGCGACTACAGCGGCAATAATGGCGCCGGTGTGACGCTTTTTGCGTTCGCCCTTGCGATGGCGATGACGGACCAGACCGTCAGAGGTCGAACTCGACGAAGCGTCGCTACCGTAGTTCAAGCCAAAATCGTAATAATCCTCCTTGGAACCCGAGCCCGCAAACTCGGCACCGCTATCATCCAGGCGGGCAAACGTGCCAGTCTCGGAGGCGCCGGTATAGATCGTGCCAAGGTTACCCGTAAGCCCCGCGCCACCGGCAGAGGGAGTATTGTTGGCGGCCTTGCCGGCATTAACGTTGCCGGCGGCATTCGCGGCGTTGGTAGCACCTGCGTTGTTCGCGGGTACCGAAGGAGCCCCACTCGGCTGCGACGTGGAGGTTGCACCGCCCGCAAAGACATTCCCTCTTGCACGGCCGGTCTTTTTTGCCTTTTGTGACTGCTCGTACAGAGCGGTAAACATCGCCGTCTCGCCCGGGGACACGCGCTTACCGGAACCGCCCTGTCCAGTGCCGCCCGGCGTGCCGGCCTTACCAGCCCCGTTCGGACGCGGCGGAACTGCAGGACGGCCGCTATCGCTGCCCTTAAAGTGATTACCAGCCATAAAGAAATCCTCGCAATTGAGTCGCAATGAAAAAGTCCATAACGTTACTAGTTTATGGCATTTTGGGCATCGACAGCTAAACTCCAGACACGGACATCAATTGGCGAAAATGCGGCACAACACCTTTTCCGTCTTGGCGGCGGCGCCAGCTACACCGTGAGGAACATCATCACGATGATCATGGCAAAGCCGATAAGGTCGGTCGGCAAAAACACCGTGCCCAGCATAACGGCGCTGGTGATGGTCGCCGAAACCGGCTCCACAGTTCCGATGAGACTCGCACGCACCGAGCCGATGTCCTTAACGCCCTGCATATAGAGCATGTAAGCAAAAAACGAGCCGATAACCACGAACACCGCGAGCGCCTCGACGCCGGCAGCGTCGAGTGCCGGCATATGCGCCCAAGGCTGCACGAAGACGCACGAGACCACGCCCGCCGTGAGCATTGCCGAGCCCGTGACGATTGGGCTGCCGTATTCGGGCAGGATCTTGGCGGGAATCACCGCCATACACGTGGCGCTGACCGCACACATAAGACCTGCTGCCAGGCCAAGTGGCGAGATATTCAGGCTGGTGGGGTCGCCGCCGGTGGCGATTAAAAAGGTTCCACCCAGAGCCAGGCCAATGCCGATGACTTCGCGAGTACGCGGCATGCGGCGATCGGTCACGCAGGTGTAGCCCATGATGATAACGAGCTGCAGGCACTGGAGCACCGTCGCGGTTCCGGCGTTCGTCAGGCGCACGGCCGAAAGATAGCAAAACTGGTTGAACAGCAGACCAAAGGCGGTAAAGAGCAGCAGCTGTTTGCGATCGGCGGGTGTGGTCCAGAGCTTAATCAGGCGCTCGCGGTCGCGCGTAACAACCACGGCCATAAAGAGTAGACCGGCGAGAATCTGACGCACGCTCATAAGCCACAAGGTGTCGACGTGGTAGGTATCGAACAGAAAGCTCGCGCTGGTGCCCGAGAAGCCCCAAAACGAACCGCCCACCAACGTAGCCAAGACGCCCGTGATCATCTTGCGCGTCGAAGCGCTGTTCAGGCGCTCGCGCCAAGCGCGGCGGGTGCTACGGCTGAGCTCGTCGGTGCCCTCGGGCACATCAATGTTCGATATATCGGTCATCGGCACCGAAGCCCCTGCGCCTTCGACCTGCTCGACACGCTCTTTGCTCATTCCATTCCCTCGAAGCAGCCTGGAAACAATTCGGCTTACCTTACCACGGCGAAGGCACCAGCTGGAGGCTTGTCCGCTTATCGGTAGGACAATTCCGCAGACGTCTTTCCATAGCTCGATACCGCAATGGCCTTGCATTATGCGACAGTCAAATCGCGGCAGCAGGCTCTTTTGAAATGGATATGACAAAGCCCCCGAATTCCACAATGTAAGCGATTTTTAAAAATGTTCTTGCCACCGAGTTCAGGCTCCGTTATATTATCCCTTGCGCGCTTGCGCACCCTTGATCGGGCGTTTAGCTCAGGGGGAGAGCGCTTCCCTGACACGGAAGAGGTCAGAAGTTCAAATCTTCTAACGCCCACCAAATGTTCGCAGCTCAGAGGCTATGTCCTCTGGGCTGTTTTGTTTTTTGTCGCTAAATCCGCTGGCAGTTCCAACCGTCATCGCAACGTAACAACAATTCACCTGACGAATGGCAGCCAAATATATTCAATACCCCAACATCAACAATAGCCAGGCACAAAACTGCGCCGCAAGCTGCTCCAACCGCCCAACTGGTCAAAAGCCGACCATCTACTTGCCAATTTATCTAATGGCGTAACCAAGCAGTCCGCGCCGCAACTTCTCAACAAAACGCCGCGATGTCTGCGCCCTGCGGTATCCTTGAGCCACTCGCACCTGCAGCACCAAGGAGCCGCCATGCGCACCGAGCTCGATGTCCCCTTTTCGCACAAAGAAGAAGCCAAAGCGCTGGGCGCCAAATGGGACCGGACCAAGAAGATCTGGTATGTACCCAGCGGCGTCAACCCCGAGCCCTTTGCCGAGTGGCTGCCCGGTGTTGACCGATCCGACCCCTCAGCGCCGTATATATATCTAGTACTGGGCAAGCGCGAGTGCTGGAAGTGTCACAAAGAGACCTCGGTCGCGGCCTTCGGCATTCCCTATCGAACCGATAACGACGAGAGCATCGCCATCGCGCACGCGCCCAACGAAGCCGGGCACATTGCCATCGACACGGCCAACGCCAACGCACTCGCCATCGTGCCCGCTCTTGGCTGCGTGCCGGGCGAGATCCGCGACTACCTTCATAAGCGCTGCGGCTACAAGCCCGTAGGCGCGCGAGCCTCCAAAGCCCCGTCGCTCGGCAACACGTGCACCATTTGCGACGCGCTGCAAGGCAGCCGCTATCTGTTCGAGGAGCCCTCGTCCCCGTTTGCCCTCACTGCCATCAACAAGCTGCCGGCACTGGAGTTTGTACGCGTCGAAGTTGCCGGCGTCTTTGGCGTCCCGGCCACGCGCACCGACTTTGACCAGGCGCTCTTTACCTGGGCACGCGACCATCACGCCGAGTTTCACAGGCAACTCGGTGAGGGGATTTATTTGTAGAGATGACATCGAGGCATTGAGGAGCAGGAGCTCGATCGTTAAACAATCCCAAAACGCTACAGTCCCAAAATGTGCTCCAGATAGCCCTTGTTGAACCAGAACGATTGCTTCGTCATCCAGCGCCCGTCGGGCAGTTCGCAAGCGTCACCGGCGTGCCCCATCGCATTGGCGAAGCCATGGTCGAAGTGTACGGCCTCTAAGGCAAGCAATCCGGAGCCGGCAGTTCACGCTGTCGACTCCGTTTTTTCCATCCCACTCCCCTGTATACTGATGTAGCACGTGTTTCATCCGGGCTTGTTGGACCGGGTCGTTCATGGGAGGGTCTTATGGCTGCTTCGAATCCGCCTAAGGGGAGCGTTTCTTCTTCGTCCATCAAGCCGGTTACGCGCAAGGCCGTGCGTTGCCAGCGCGAGGTCGCTTGGCTTGTCACGCAGGCGGCGGGCAGGCTTGTGGCGAGCACGGAGGACGTCAATGCTCCCACACCGAGCTTTGTGCTGGCAGCGGCGCTTGATCGAGTACGCCAGCTGGAATTCGCCGCGCAAGAAGACGGCAGCCACCTTGACTACCAGAACGCCATGGCGCCCGACCTGCAAACGTTCTGCCACATGGCCAAGTTGCCCGCCGCGCCCAATGCGCTTTCGGACGCAGGCTACATGTTTACGCTTTCGGGCGCGGACCTTATCCGCGACATCTACGCATACTGCAGCGAGCTCGCCGAGCGCAGCGTCTTTGGCACGGCAGAAATCAAACCGGGATATGTCATCAAGCTGGTTCTTAGGCTGTTCTTGATGGACGGGTTCGGGGCCATGCCGGCGTAAGCCGAGTCTTTAGCATCACCGTCGACTGGGCAACAACCGCTTTACCTTAGTGGGCGCCAATCGAGGGTCGATTATTGGGTCGCCTCGTCCACTAACGCATTTATTCCACGCGCTCTGACAGTCGATATTTGCGGTTGCGGCTTGTCGACGGCGCCGTCGGCTCAAGCTCACCCTGCGCAATGAGTGCATTGACGCGTGCCCTAACCTGGGAAACCGTGAGTCCCGTGCGCTCCGCCAGTTCGCGCGTCCCCAATTCGCCGTAGTGTTTGAGTGCCGTCACAATTAAGCCTCCGCCATGATCGACCGGCTCGATCTTTGAACGGTAAAGTACGACCTTGAACCGATCGAACCCCGGGCAGAACAGGGGCTCGGCCAGACCATGCGCGCGCATGGCATCGATCATCATCGGGATGCCCGAGCCATTGCCCTCAGCCGGCGAACCTGCGCCATCCGGCAGCGGGACAATCGACATGAGTTTCACGAGCGTCGCGTTACGGCATCGGGAGCTGCCGTCAAACAAGTTCTCGCGAGTCTTCCCTCCATAAAGGCCGCCGGGATTCGTCACCTCGATACGGTCGTCAAAAACGTCGACGGTGATCGATTGCCCACAGAACCGATCCCCGTATTCCCTGTGGATAACCGCGTTGGCGACTGCCTCGCGCAGGACCTCCTCGGGAATCTCCAGCGAGTCGATACGCGAGATGCCTTGGACGGTCGAGGTGCGGCGCAGGTTTTTGGCGACAGCCGCGACAGTATCCGAAATCATCTCGCCCAGGGTGCCCTCGCAGACTGTGCGGTCCATAAATCTTAGCGGTCCCGCAGCGCCCTTTTGAGTTCCCGCATGGACAGCCACATCAATGAAGAGCTTGGGATAGAACTGCTGAGGGTAAACGCCCGCGGCAAGGAGGCCGGCCTTGGTAACATTGCCCTGGAAGTCGAGGAGATTCAGGCGCTCCATCTTTGTCTTCTTGTCCGTCGCACCACGCATCGCTCGAGGCGTCAACGAATAGGCGCGTTCTATCGTGCGGTCGACCAGCGACTCGTCGAGATCGCCCACACTCGTGCCGGGCACCGCATCGCGATCGCTAGGACTCGTCCGTTCGTATGACGACAGTGCCAAAACCTCGGTCGACGAAAGGGGCACGTCTTTGTCATCGACGCGCTTGTAGCTGCCGCCCTGGGCGCCCCGCTCTATTACATAGCAAGGCTTGCTCGACGGGTCGAGCTCCTCAATCGTGATAACGAGAACAACGGTACCCCGAAGCCCCACGCGCTCAATGGTGTATTTGGGCGGATTGGCCAGCTTTCCGCGACCGCCGGCATCGCCCATGCCCGCCACGAATTGGTTGAGCACTTTCTCGGTCTCAAAGTTTGCAACTGGGACAAAACCCGCGCGCTCGCTCACTCCGAGTACGATGATGCCGCCGGCGGTGTTTGCGAAAGCGCTGACCGTTTCCCATACGTCGCGGGAAAGCGTCGTGGCGCTCTCCTTGACCTCAACGTTAAGATCGTCCGAGCCCATGCGCCTTAAAGACTCGAGCAGACCGGTCAGTTCGTTTTCGTTCATCTGCACGTCCTTTCGCTCGGTTCTGCGAAGAATGCCGCGGATAGATTTCCCTCGTCTCTCAGTTATCTCTCGTAATTATCTCTCATCTTTCTGTTATCTCTCATATTAGAGAGGAGTGAGAGATGAAAGATAAGATGTCTGTCATCTGTTTCATTTAAACATGTTTTCGCTGGTAAAACAATCTATATTGAGACAATACCATGGTTGCCCGTCTCTTTGCAGCATTGTTATCTCTCATATTTATCTCTCATCTTTCTGTTATCTCTCGTATTAGTGATGAATGAGAGATGAGAGATACGTGAGTGATGCATGGGCCTGGACTATTGGACGGTCGGAAAATCCCTCAAACAAAAAACGGGGCCGGCCTTACGCCGAGCCCCGTTATCAAACGGTCAGTTAGTTATCCAACGCGCGAGCATGGCAGTCAACATTACGCCGCTGCGAACACTCCCAAACCCGTTCCGATGATGCAGATCGCGAAGATACCAATAATAATCCAAATGGTCTTGACGCCCTTTTTGTACAGGGCAACGCAAGCGAACGTTGCCAGCAAGGGCAGCAGACCGGGGAAGATCGAATCGAACAGATCCTGCAGGACAATCTCCGAACCACCCACGTCAAAGGTCAAAGCCGTTGACAGCGAGACCTGCGCCGCAATCATGGCGCCGATAACGGTCATTCCGAGGACACCGGCTGCATGCGTCATGCGAGACATAAGGTTGTTCTCTTCGGACTGCTGCAGGAACTTGGTTCCCAGGTCGTATCCCAGATGGGCGGCGACGATACGCGTTGCAAAGTTAATCACCGAGTAGATGAGCGCATACACGATGGGGCCGAGCGGGTTGCCCGTCGAAGCGATACCGATACCAATGCCGGCGGCGACCACGCGGAACGTACCCCAGTAGAACGAATCGCCGATGCCGGAAAGCGGCCCCATGAGACCAACCTTCATGGCGTTGATCGAGGACGTGTCAAAGTTCTTATCGGCAGCCGCCTGCTCTTCCATCGAAACCGTTAGGCCGGCTACAAACGGAAGCACATGAGGCGTGATGTTAAAGAACTCTGTATGGCGATCGAGCGCCGCATAGTAATCGTCGTCGTTAGGATAGATCTTTCGCAGGGGCTTCTGAATGGTGTACATGAAGCCCATTGCCATCATCTTGTCGTACGACTGCGAGCACTGGCTCGTAAACTGGCGAAGGAACATGCTCCGATACATATCGGGAGTCATAATCGCATCCTTCTTGGCCTCTTTGAGGTCGGTGTTCTGGGTAGCCATTAGAAGTCCTCCTCTTCATCTGCAGCAACCGCCTGCGGACCGGACGAACCCTCGCGGAAGGCCAGGAGCAGCGCGACGCAAATGGCAGCTGCGGCGACGCCGACAACGTCCATCTTGAGGTAGATGACCATAATGAATCCCAGGAACAGCCAGGGAAGAAGCTTGTTATCGCCCATGGTCCTGATAAGAAGTGCGAAGCCGATGCAGACCATGACGCCGGATGCAACGTTGAGGCCGTCCATCACAAACTGCGGAATCGCATTGAGCGCATTGTTGATAAGGTCGGCACCAAAGAACAGCGAGCCAAACACCAGCAGTGCAGACGGAATGCCAATCGACAGCGGCACGATGGTCAGATGGTACAGATTCGCCTTGGCAAGATCGCGATTTGCCAGAGCGGTCTCAATCTTCTTGCAGGCAAAGGCACCCGGAACGGCGTAGCAGAAGTTGCGCCACACCTGAAGGAAGACGGAGACGGGAAGGGCGAGCGCGACGGCAGTTGCCGTGCCCGTACCCGTAATGACGGCAAACGCGCAGCCAAGCACACCGGAGGCATAGACCTCTGGAGGAACCGCCGCGCCGACCATGATGGCGCCCATGAACATGGACTCCAAAGCAGCGCCGACGATAACGCCCTGCTGGACATCGCCAAGGATCAAGCCGACAAACAGGCTCGTAAACAGCGGACGACCAAGCATCGTAATGCCAAATAATTGCTCGTCCATGGACGCAATAAATGCGACCAGTGCAACTAGAAGATACTGGACAACCATTTCGATCAACCCCAGAAATAGGTCTGCAAGCGAGGCATTCTGCGCAGCTCGCCTGCAGACAATCGCAGCAATTTGAGAGGATTAGTAGTTCATCTGGTGATAGTAACGACGCGTGGTGAGCGGGTGGTTACGGACGTGCTCGAGATGGCAGCTCAGACGCTCGGTGATGGTGTAGGTGACCATCGGGGAGACGATCTTGCGGAACTCGGGGTCGCTGAACGGCAGCTCAACCTCGGCGGTGTCAAACTTGTTCACGCGGACGTTGACGCCCTTCTCGTCGGCGAGCATGTGAGTGAAGTTGTCCACGCGGTCCATGAGCTTACGGGTGTCGTCCTCGCCGTAGAGCATGATGAGGCTCGTGCCCTCCTCGCACAGCTCGATGGTGCCGTGGAAGAACTCGGCGGCGTGGATGGACTTGGTCTTGATCCACTGCATCTCCTCGAGGATGCACATGGCGTAGTCGTAGGCCTCACCCCAGAGCATGCCGGAGCCGATTACCATGTGGTAGTCGGTGTCCTTGAAGTCCTCGGCCATGGCGGCGCAACGCTCGTCCTGGGCGTCCTTGGCCTTGATGAGGAACGGGGCGATCTTGCCGAACTCCTCCATGAAGGTGTCGTACTTGGGGAAGGCGCCGGCGTTCTTGAGGAAGCGAGCGACCAGCGTGATCTGGTAGGTGTAGATGGCCTCGCACAGAACGTCGTCCTCGGCGAAGCTGAAGAACTTGTAATCGGCGTACTCGGTGGCCGGGGTGTTGTCGTTGGAGACATACATCAGCGTGCGGGCGCCCTGCTCCTGGCAGAACTTGGCGGCCTCGATGATCTCGGGGGTGGTGCCGGTACGGGTAGAGAAGACGCAGACCGAATCCTTGTTGAAGGTCTTAGGCGGGCACGCGAGGAACTCAGCGGCGATCTCGCAGTGGACGTCGACGTCGGCCGTGGTGGTCTCGACCCAATACTTCATCGGGAGCGTGTGGGCCCAGGTGCCGCCGCAGCCGATGAAGAAGATGTTGGAATAACCCTGCTCGCAGACCTCGTCCACGGCAGCCTCAATCTGAGGACGGAGAGCGAGGGCATCGCTCACAACCTTCTCGTAACGAGGCTCATCGAAATTGAACATCCCTTACTCCTAACTCACTTGGATGAACCCTTCATTCATCCCATAACGTTATAATACTTTATATAACTAACTATGCAAGAACTATTTCAGATTTTTTTGATTTTTCTTTAATAAAAAGCCCGCCGATCAAATGATCGACGGGCATAGACATAGAGCATCGGTTCAATAAATGCCGAACACCAGCATGTTTTCGGCTAAAAAACGTCCTTGGCAAACACCTTAGCGTCATTGGGAACCTGACGGATTTCGATAGCCACGCCATCGCCCAGGAGCTCTTGGATATGCTCGGCATCTTTCTCGGTCGCGAAGATTGCAGGGGTCGGATGAAGCGTGGTCTCGGGGGTCTTTCGGGTTCCACCCAGATTGATCTCTTTAATGTCTTTGCAACCCTTAGCGAGACGATAGACATCTTCAATCGTCTCAGCGATGATAAACAGCGAATACTTGTCGGTAACGCCGCTGTTGAGCGCCTCGATAGCAGCGTCAACATCCTTGATGACGAGTTTAACGCCGTTGGGGCGGGCGAGTCTCAAGGCCGCCTTCCTCATGTCGTCTTTTGCCACAGCATCGCTGGCAAGCAGGATGCAATCTACATCCAAAGCGTGAGTCCAGGACATGGCAACTTGGCCGTGAATCAGTCGGTAATCAACTCTCGTAAGCTTAATCATCGTTATCATCTCCGCACGTGATAAAGGGAATGACAGGTGTGACCCTTAGCTAGGGCTCGAACCAGAACTAACTAGAAATCTTCTTCCTCGGCGCCGGCAAGCATGTCCGCCGCCTCGCAAAGCTGAATAAACGAACGCGATCCCTCGACCGCGGCCTTGGCCTTGCCCGCATCCAGGGAGTCCAGCTGTGTAACCATTTCCACCAGCAGCGGCAAGTTCATTCCGGCGATCAACGTAAACGATTCGGCAGTCTGCCTCTGAATGAATTCGTTGTTTACAGAGCCGCCAAAGATGTCAGTCACGACAAACCAAGAGTCGGCAGGGTCCCTCGTCTCCATCCATGCATCAATCAACGCCGCGACGTCCCTTGAATCGTCATCGACATAGGCGCACAGGCACTCGATTCGGTCGTTGGTGCCCATCAGAATCTCCAGAGAGCTTTTCATGCCTTGGGCGAGATAGCCATGACTCGCTAGCAATATCTTATTCATAGTTCTCCAATACCAATAGGACGTACTATATTGTCATAACAAAGTATATTAGCAATCTACCCTACGCGGCGTGTCTATTTTCCAAATCCGCGAACGGTAACAATTAGTCGGTAAATCGACCAATCTATCTCTAATTTACAAGTAGAACTTCAGTCGCTCGGTGCAGTACACCTGACGGGAGATGAAGAGCGGCTCGCCGCTTGGGGCATAGCGCCTATCGACAAACAGAAGCAGCGAAGAGTCCAGCTCCACGTTAAGGTATGCCGCCTCGAGCTCGCTCGCATAGCAGACCTCGAGCGTACGCGTGTTGGGGCCCATCTTGATCCCCTGGCGATCGAGTACCGCCATCAGCGAATCATCGAGGGACTCATGCTCCAAAAAAGAAAGCGCAGCGGAATAGCTATTGGTTTCCAGCATCGTGGGCTTGCCATCCACAAGGCGCAGACGACGACTACGCAATACCTTTTGGGTATCGTCTACGCCCAGGAACTTCGCGTCTCGCAGGCTTGGGAAGTCCCAGCCCATTTCGAGAACCCTGGTAGACGCCTGTTTGCCCGCAAGCTGGCACGAATGGGTAAAGCTCTCACGGTCGTCCGCGGCATACATCTGCGTGTCCGACGAAACAAACGTGCCCTTGCCGCGGGCCCTCTCAACAAGCCCAGCATCTTCCATTTCTTTAATTGCGGAGCGAACCGTTATTCGGCTCACGCCAAATTGCTCGATAAGCTCCGCCTCGGTCGGGAGCTTATCTCCCGGGCGGTACGTGCCGTTGGCGATCGAATCAGAAAGCGCACGAACAATCTGTTTGTACAGGGGGATAACGCTATTTGCTTCAACCATATCAACCATACCTTTACAAGAAATCAGCAGCTTATAGATAAATGACTTATATTGTATTAGAACTTTTTAGCACTCCACGCCATTTCCTATAATGTTTTAGCAAACGAGGGGTTATTTTGCGTAAGCGGTGTAGAGTCCATCCATTTCCGCATACAGCTTCAATCTGATGGCGGTATATGCATCCGATAAGCCGATTGATTTTTATCTTCTGTCTGTCTCTCAGTCATCCCTCGTCGTAGAAATGAATGTGAGGTGAGAGATACGTAGTTGACACACGAGCGTGGTTATTTGGACGGTTGGAAAATGAGCGTGGATATTTGGACGGTTTTTGGGCTTTTGGCGGCCGATTTCGTCCGAAAATCCACGCTCATTCGGCATGCGTCCGGAAATCCACGCTCGTGTGTCCGAAAATCCACGCTCATCCGGCAGATTGGTCGAGGGCCCCATATGGGTATACTCTCGAGGATTCGACTCGATTCGCCCCCGCTGGGGCGTCAAAGGAGACTGCATATGCCCACCACCCCAACCGACCCGCGCGCCGCTGCCGCCGCGCTGCTGGTGCCCGGCACCACCTGCCATGGCTTTGCCGTCGAGCGCTGCGAGACCGTGCCCGAGCTCGACTCGGACGCCTACGTGCTGCGCCACACCGCATCGGGCGCTCGCCTGCTGTACCTGGCATGCGACGACGAAAACAAGGCCTTTGCCATTGGCTTTAAGACGCCGCCGGCCGATTCCACCGGCGTGTTCCATATTCTTGAGCACTCGGTGCTGTGCGGATCGGCCAAATTCCCCGTCAAGGAGCCGTTTGTCGACCTGATCAAGAGCTCCATGCAGACGTTCCTCAACGCCATGACCTACCCCGACAAGACCATCTACCCCGTTGCCACCACCAACGAGCAGGACCTGTACAACCTGATGGACGTGTACCTGGACGCGGTGTTCAACCCGGCCATCTATACCAAGCCCACCATTTTTGAGCAAGAGGGCTGGCACTACGAGCTGGACCTGCCGGAGAGCGCCGAGGGCGAGGACAACGGCGGCTTCGCGAGCCTGCGCGAGGGCACGCTGCGCTATAACGGCGTGGTGTTCAACGAGATGAAGGGCGCCCTTTCCGACCCCATGAGCGTGTTGGACGACGCCGTCAACGCTGCCCTCTATCCCGACACCGCCTATGCGCACGAGAGTGGCGGCGACCCGCGCGCGATTCCCGCGCTCACCTACGAGCAGTTCCTGGACACGCACGCGCGCCACTACAATCCTTCCAACTCTTACATCACGCTCTACGGCGACCTGAATGTGGACCGCGCCCTGGCCTTTTTGGACGAGCGTTATCTGTCGCAGTCGAGTGCCGCGAGCCGCCGCATGGACGCAGCCGTTGCCGCCGGCGAGGACCCGTCCGCGCTGGCGCCCAATCCGCTGGGCGTGCAGGCGCCCGTGACCTGCGAGTATAAGCGCGTCGAGATGGCCACCACGCCCGAAAACGCCCTGGTGGGCCTGGGCCTCGTGCTGGGCAGCGCGCTCGACCGCAAGCGCACGATCGCCGCGGATATCCTGTTCGAGGCGCTGCTGGGCTCCAACGAAGCTCCGGTTAAGAAGGCCATTCTAGCCGCCGGCCTGGGCGGCAACGTGGTGAGCTACACTGCGGCCGAGAGTCTGCAGCCCTACGAGCTCATCATGTTGCAAAACGCGCAGCCCGGCGTGGCGCGCGAACTGCGCCGTGTGTTCCAGGATGCCTGCCGCGACCTGTGCGAGCACGGCGTTCCGCGCGAGCGCTTGGAGGCCATCATCAGCAGCAACGAGTACGACCTGCGCCAGCGCGACTACGGCATCGCCGACGGCGTAGCCATTGCGTGCGACGCGCTGAGCACGTGGCTCTACGATGACGACGCCGCGACGCTGGCACTCAAGTATGGCCCGGTGTACAAGGAGCTGCGCGGCGAGCTGGACGGTAGCTACTTTGAGGACCTGCTGCGCGAGCTGGTGCTGGAGAACGACCACACGGCGCTCGTCGAGCTGGTGCCGGTGGATGCTGGTGCTGGCTCGGAGGGTGCCGAGGCCGCTGAGCTGGCAGCCAAGCGCGAAGCCATGACCGATGCCGAGCTGGCCGACGTGGTCGAGCGCACGGCTGCGCTGCGTGCCGCGCAGGAGGCCGAGGACACGCCCGAGGACAAGGCCACGCTGCCGCGCCTGCGTGTGTCCGACATTGGCGAGGCGCGCCCCGAGCCGCCGCTGGTCGTAGACACGACCGCGCCCATCCCCTGCCTGCGCCACGGCATCCCCACCAACCGCCTGGCCTACGCCATGCAGTATTTCGACCTGAGCTGCGTCGCATTTGAGGACCTGCCCTATGTGACGCTGCTCTGCCGCCTGCTCAAACAGCTGCCCACGAGCGAGCACTCGGCCGAGGAACTCGACAACTTGCTCGCCGGCAAGCTGGGCTTTTTGAGCTTTACGACCGAGGTCATGACACAGACCGACGTGGACGGCGTGCGCCCTTATCTGCTGGTGAGCGCCGGCGCCCTGTCCGAGAAGATCGATGCGCTGGCGAGCCTGCCGCGCGAGGTGTGGTCGAGCACGCTGTTGCTCGATGCTGACGCCGACCGCGTGCGCGACGTGCTCACGCAGATTCGCATTGGGCTTGAGCAAGGCTTTATCAACAACGGACACTCGGCGGCACTCGGCCGCGCGATGAGCTACACCTCGCCTTCGGCCGTGGTGCGCGAACAGCTCTCGGGCGTGGACTTCTACCTGTTCCTGCGCGATTTGCTCGAGCACTTTGACGAGCGCCTGGACGGCCTGCGTGCCAAGCTTGCCGAGCTGGCAGACCGCATCTTTGTGGCCGACGGCTGCATGGCGAGCTTTACCGGCAGCGATGAGGACTTTGACGCGTACTGGGATGCCGCGGGCGACCTGGGGCTTGGCGCAGGCGACGGCGCTGCCAGCGGCACGCTCGTGGTGCCGGAGTCACGCGACCGTCACGAGGCTTTCGTTATCCCCAGCGACATCTGCTTTGCCGCGCGTGCGTGCGACCCGCGTCGCCTGGGCGTTGACGTGACGGGCGCCTGGGCGGTTGCCGCCAACGCGCTCTCCTACGACTACCTGTGGAACGAGATCCGTGTGAAGGGCGGCGCATACGGTTGCGGATTCCGCGCGGCTGGCGAGCGTCAAACGGCGTTCTACACCTACCGCGACCCGGCGATCGATCCCTCGATTGAGCGCGTGGCGCGCGCAGGCGAATGGCTCGGCAGCTTTGAGCCCGACGAGGCCGCCTTTGAGGGATTTATCGTGAGCTGCGTGAGTGGCATGGACGCGCCGGTGAAGCCCTACGCGCTCACCAAGCGCCGCAACACGACCTACCTGGCCGGGCTCGATCCGCATGCGCGCGAGAAGCGCCGCGCCCAGATGCTCGCCGCCACGCCCGGTGAGCTGCGCTCGCTCGGCACCGACGTAACGCGCATCGCAGCCGAGTCGCCCACCTGCGTCTTTGGCGGCCGAGACGTCATCGCCAAGAGCAACGCCGGCTTTAACGTAGTCGACCTGATGGGCTAACGCACAAAGGTAGATTTTTGGAACATGCCTGAAAATCTACTTTTTTCTGCGGCTTGGGCGGGGCGGCGTAGCCCACCGCGGCGGTTTGTCTCAATCTGCAACATCTAGACGGCAATATCAGCTCCAGATGTTACAGGTCGAGACGTTCCCGAACGGCACCAGCTCTTTGTCTCAATCTGTAACATCTAAGTCCAATTTTGCCGAGTAACTGTTACAGATCGAGACAAACCGCCGCGAACACCCGCTCTTCGTCAAAACCACTACGAAGGTCTCCATGAACTGCCCCCCTTGCGATGATTTGTGTGGTGGTTTGGGTGTTTGCCCAGATAAAACCTGCCAAAATAAACCTGTCCCTTTTTGGTAGGTTTGGGAGAGGGGGCTGGAATGGATAAGGCTGAGTTGCGGCGGGCGGTGATTGCTCGGCGCGATGCTCTTGATTTGGACTTGCGGGCAGCGAAGTCTGCTGATATCTGTGCACGGCTGGTTGAGCTGCTGGGCCGCTTGGATGCCGCGGCGCCGCGCACCGTTGCCGTCTATGCCGCGATGGGTTCCGAGGCAGACCCTGCCGCGTTTGCCGCTGCGGCCGCCGCGCGCGGCTGGCGCGCAGCCTATCCGTGCATGCTCTCGGCAGCCGAAGCCGCAGCTTGTGGCCAGCGTATGTGCATGCGGGCAGTTGCCGCCGACGATGCGTCCGCGGCTCCGTTTATCACTCATCCCACGCGAGCCTTCGCTGCCGCGGACATCGGCAGCAACCGCTTCCCCATCGTGCCTGCCGAAGCACTCGACATGATTGTTGTGCCGCTCGTGGCCTTCGACCAAACCGGCGCGCGCCTGGGCTACGGCGGCGGCTGCTACGACCGTTACCTGTCCATGCTCTCGCCCGCATGTCAAATCGTCGGCATCGCCTTTGACGAACAGCGCATCGACCACGTCCCCACCGACGTCCACGACCCGCCGCTGCCCAACATCGTCAGCGCCTAAATGTCGTTGTATCGCACCCGCAAGATAAGCGTGGAAAAACTCCCACTTTGGGACTGTTCGGGGGCAAAAAACGGGAGATTATCCACGCTCATTATTCAAACGTCAGATAATCCACGCTCGTATGTCTGAAAATCCACGCTCAATCAACGCGCGTCCAGATTTCCGCGCTCGTGTGTCCGATTATCCACGCTCGTGCAGCTTAACGCCCCGCAACCGCCTCAACATGCACGCGGCACGCCGGCAACTTTGAGCTTGCGATCGAGCTTTGCCGGATCCCTCAGATCATCCCAGCACAAGCGCACGATCCTGCAGTTATCAAGCAGCGAAAGCCTCGACTCGCGCTGGCGCTCATCAAACTGCGCCTTTGCGAGCTTGCCCTCCTCCGCTGCCTTCTCGCTTTTAACGAATCCGTCAAATTCCCCGATGATCAGCCGATCTTCCACGCGCCACAAGTAGTCGACGCGATACGGCCGTCCCGGCTCAACCGGGTCGAACAGCTCAATTTGCAGCTCCGGCGTCTGCCAGCCGCGCTCGATCATCAGGGCGCGCGCCTTGGACTCGCCACCGCTTTCCGACAGGCCATCGGCATACCGTGCAACCCTGCGCGCCGTCACAACACCGCGACGATTTAAGCCAAGCTTGTTGACTGCCTCAACGAGATGCTCCTTCGACAACAGCTGCTCATGAAGCGCCGAGTCCGCAATGATCAGTCCCTCGACAAACGATGCATCGACCAGGCAATCCGTAATCGTTTGATCGATATCGGTCACGGCAATGTCCATCTGGGTGGCCCGTGTTTGACGAACATAACGATGGCGAACGACCTGAGAGTCCGGCGTCGTTGATTGTGCCGGTGCCACGGCGATATGGATGTGCGTCAAATTGGCATGCGAAACCGAAAGGCCATAGATAACAGCCGCCGTATAGGAGCAAAACGTCCAGTCGGGATGCTTTTGCGCAAGGGCCCGCACCCGATGCAGATAACGCTGTCGAAACTTGAGTTCGGACCAATATTCCGGACGCGCATACAGCCCTGGCATGACCGCCTCGAGACTTCCCGCCGCCACCCGTCGCTCAATCTGCTTTGCCTCCGCCGCAGTTCGCGCGTACACGCAGCTCATCTGCTGTTCGCATGCCTTAATGTGACCTGCAAGTCTTTGATTCGCCGTCATGTTTGCCATGTCGCCTCCAAACTCTTGGAACGGCGCCAACGTACCAGACGGTTTCATGCGAAGTCTGACCAAATGCTGTCCAGCAGCTGACCAAATGCTTGACGGTTTTGGACGTTTTAGGCCAATGCTCTATATCTGCAGGTAGAGCGGTTGTCCAGAGGTCCCTGTCTCCACATCTTTATGCCTCAAAAGCCGTCGATTTCCTTAAAAGAAAATAAGCTGTGGCTCGAAACCACCTAGTTTGCGATGCTGTCCGTAAACACTCGACGCGTGGTGCTGCCGCCTACGACAGCCGCAGAAAAATCGAGCGTGGAAAATCTCCCACTTTGGGCCTGTTCCTCGACCAAAAGTGGGAGATTATCCACGCTCATTCAACATGCGTCCGATTATCCACGCTCGTCGCGTAGCGGCCACGATAACCGCCGCAGCCACAGCCACGACAGCGGCCTAGTGCTCCTCGCCGGCGCGAGCCAGGTCGTAGGGCGTGGTCTGGTAGACGTAGTAGTTGAGCCAGTTGGTGTAGAGCAGCTGAGCCTGGCTGCGCCAGACGTTGCGCGGCTCGGCGGTGGGGTCGTCGTTCGGGAAGTAATGCGCCGGCACCTGGGGGTTGAGACCGCGCTTCACGTCGCGCTCGTACTCCAGGCGCAACGTGTCGGTATCGTACTCGGGGTGGCCAAAGACAAAGAAGCGGCGGCTGTCGGTCGACTTGACAATATACAGGCCCACCTCGTCGGACACGGCCACGACCTCAAGCTGCGGCTCGGCCTCCACGTCCTCGCGGCGCACATCGGTGTTGCGCGAATGCACGGCATAGAAACGGTCGTCAAAGCCGCGGACCAGCGGGCTTTGCGGCTTGACCAGATAATGCTCGAACACGCCGCTCGCCTTTGCCGGCAGGTCATACTTCTGAATGCCGTAATGATGGTACAGACCGGCCTGCGCGCCCCAACAAATGTGCAGCGTAGAGTGCACGTGCGTGGTGGACCAATCCATGATCTGGCAGAGCTCGGGCCAGTAGTCGACCTCCTCGAACGGCATCTGCTCCACCGGCGCGCCCGTGATGATCAGGCCGTCGTAGTGGATGTCGCGGATGTCGTCGAACGTGCGGTAAAACGTCTCCAGGTGGCCGGCGCTCACGTGGGTGGCCTCGTGCGTTTTGGTGCGCAGCAGGTCCACCTCCACCTGCAGCGGCGTGTTGGAGAGCTTGCGCATGATCTGCGTCTCGGTGGCGATCTTGGTGGGCATGAGGTTGAGGATGAGCACGCGCAGCGGACGGATGTCCTGGTGCAGCGCGCGGTACTCGGTCATGACAAAGATGTTCTCGCTCTCGAGCTGCGCGGCGGCAGGGAGGGCGTCGGGAATGCGAATGGGCATGGATGCTCCTTACGAGTCAGTTGCAGTTATGGTACAACGAGCGGCCCCATCCGCGCGAGTACATCGCTCCGAGACACCGCCAGCGGCCCAAATCACTCCAAAAGTAGAGATTACGGCATGTCCCAAAAATCTATGGCGCTTTAGTCTGGCAAAGTGATAGCAGGAGGCTACAATGGTTCGACGCGAAAAACTCGGCCGAAAGGATACATATATGTACCAGACGCGTAAGATCGGTGTGGTCGGCCAGGGCCACGTAGGAGCACATGTCGCCAACAGCCTGCTCATGCAGGGCATTGCCGATGAGCTGTACCTGTGCGATATCAACGAGGCCAAGGTGACGTCCGAGGTCCAGGACCTGCGCGACTCCCTTTCGTTTGTCCCGTACAACACCAAGATCGTCAACTGCTACGACCACTACGAGGAGCTGGCCTGCTGCGACGTCATCGTCAACGCCGCCGGCAAGGTCGCGCTGGCCGCCGGTAACCGCGACGGCGAGCTGTTCTTTACCACCGACGCCGCGCGCACCTTTGCCAAGCGCATTGTCGACGCCGGCTTCGACGGCATCTTCGTGAGCATCTCCAACCCCTGCGACGTCGTGTGCACCGAGCTGTGGCACCTGACCGGCTACGATCCCAAGAAGATCATCGGCTCGGGCTGCGGCCTAGATTCGGCCCGCCTGCGCACCGAGATCTCCAAGAAGGTCGGCGTGAGCCCCAAGTCCATCGACGCCTACATGATCGGCGAGCACGGCTTTAGCCAGCTTGCCGCCTTTAAGGCCGCGACCATCGCCGGCAAGAGCCTTAACGAGCTTCAGGCCGAGAATCCCGACAAGTACGCCTTCGACCACATGGAGGTCGAGGAGCTCGCACGCAAGGGCGGCTACGTAACCTACCAGGGCAAGCAGTGCACCGAGTACGCCGTCGCCAACTCCGCCGCGCGCGTCTGTGCCGCCGTGCTGCACAACGAGCACGCCGTGCTTTCGGCCTCTACGCTTATGACCGGCCAGTATGGCGAGGAGGGCATCTTCACCTCCCTGCCGTGCGTGATCGGCGCCGAGGGCGTCGAGGAGGTCTACACGCTCGACCTTTCCGAGCACGAGCTCGAGGGCTTCCACAAGAGCTGCCAGCACATCCGCGGCAACATCGCCCAGCTCGACTGGTGGGATGCCGAGGCCTACGACGCCAAGTAAGCGTCGGTTGCCGCGACACCTCGCGAATCTAAGCGCGATACCAAGCGGGCCGCGCCGGAAATCCCCGGCGCGGCCCGCTTTTTTGACTCGCGCTGCGCCCTTGCGAATCGAAGGTGAATGGTTTTCCCGTTACCTAGTACTGCTCGATGCCCATGTAGCGACGAACCTCGGGGCTGTGGTCGAACACCTTGCCGCGGGCGGCGCGCAGCTCGCAGCTCATGTTGTAGAAGAAGATCGGCTCCAGGTACGAACGCACGCTGGCAGGCACGTCGCCCACGCCGTACTCGAGTGCGTCGAGCACCATGACCGTATCGGTGTGCGTGTTGAGGAACGCCAGCGCGCGCTCCTCCATGGGGCGGCACTCGCCCGATCCGAGCTGCACAAAGTAGAACACGCCGGGCTCGGTGGCTTCGAACGGGCCGTGGAAGTACTCGCCGGAGTGGATGTAGCAGCAGTGCTGCCACTGCATCTCCATGAGCGAGCAGATGGCCATGGCGTAGGTCTGGCTAAAGTTGGGGCCGGATCCCAGGATGTAGAAGAACTCGTGCTGCTGGCAGAGCTCGGCAAAGCGATCGCCCAGCTCGGCGTTGACCTTCTCGCGGGCGGCGGGCAGCAGCGCGTCCATCTGCTTAAGGCCGGCGTACATGTCGGCGAGCGCCTCGTAGCCCTCCTGCTGGTCGAGCAGCTCGGCAGCCATTAGCACGCCAATGCCCTGCGGGACCTCGGCCTGCGACTCGCCCTTGCCCCACGGATAGACCCAGGTGGTCCACTTGCCGTTGTCGATCTTGGAGCCCGCGTAGTCGGTCATAGTCACGACCTCGGCGCCGGCGGCGAGCGCCATCTCGCAGGCATCGACAACCTCCTGCGTATTGCCGCTGTGGCTGCAGGCGACGACGAGCGACTTCGGCCCCAGGCTCTTGGGCGCCATCAGGCAAAACTCCCGTGCCGTGTAGACCGTCGAGGCAAACGTGGTGGCCTCGCGCTTGAGCAGCTCGTTAGCCGGCATCAGGTCGATCATCGAACCGCCGCAGGCGATCCAAAAGACGTTCTCGATCTTACCCTTGCGCTCGATAATTTCCTGAATCAGATCGTGTGCGTTCACGGTGACGCTCCTCCTTGTGTGGCGGCTTTGAGCGACGGCAGCTCGTACCTGCGGTCGTTCTATGTTGTCCTATTTATAACACGTGTAATAACGCCCGTGAAGTCATCCCGGCAAATTTGTTCTATGTTGTTCTATCTGTGGACGTTAGATGTCGAACACGTAGCGCGAGCCCACGATCTTTTGACGACCGAGCAGTAGAGGGCGTCCGCCGGCGTCGGTAAAGTAGGCCTCCATATAGAAGAGCGGCTCGCCGACCGGCACCTCCAGCAGCGGGGCCGCGTGGGCATCCGCCAGCGCAATCTCCACGGTGCAGGGGTCGGACTTGAGCGGCGCGCGACCCGAATGCTCGGCAACGAGCGAGAAGATCGAGTTGTCGGCGAGGTCCTTATCGGCAAGCGTCTGCAGGTAGGGATGGTCGGCGAGCACAAAGGCGTTGTTCTCGAGCATGACGGGCACGCCGTCTGCCGTGCGCACGCGCTCGACCACAATGAGCTCGCAGCCGGGTTCCACGCCAAAAAACGCCGCGTCCTCGTGCGTCGCCGCAACCACCGTGCGCGACACCAAGCGCGCTCCGGCCACCATGTCGTTGGCGGCGCAACCCTCGGAAAAGCTCTGGACGTCGCCTTTCTGGACAATCTTGCGCTTGAGCTTGGGGGCGCACACGAAGGTGCCCCTCCCCTGCTGGCGGTTGAGGTACCCCGCGCGCGACAGCTCCTCGATGGCGCGGCGCACGGTAATGCGCCCCACGCCGTAGGACTTCGCGAGCTCTATCTCGGAAGGAATGCGCGAGCCGGGCGCGTACACGCCGCGTGCGATCTCGCCCTTCAGGTCGTCCATGACCTGCTGGTACAGCGGCACGGCGGACACGTCAGTGCGGTCAGTTTTATCGTCGAAAGCCATCGTTACGCTCCATCCCGTGCATGCTCGGACTCAAACTCTTCAATCGCCGCCATAAACTGCTCGCCAAAGGCGTCGGCCTTTTTCTCGCCAATGCCGTTGACCTGGACAAGCTCGTCGCGCGTCTGCGGGCGTAGACGGCACAGACCGCGCAGGGCCTTGTCGGAAAAGACCATGTACGGCGCCATCTCCAGCTCGGTCGAGATCTCCTTGCGCAGGGCGCGTAGGCGCTCGAACAGCTCGGCATCGTCGCCCACGCGCGGGCGCTGATCCAGCTCGGCCTCCTCGCGCAGCAGATCCACCGCACGGCGGGCGCGGGCCGAGGCCTTGCGCTTGGACGCGCGACGCTTAACGGTAAAGGCGAACGCCTCATCCTCGACCTCGACGGCACGCGGGCCCAGCCCAACGACCGGGTACTGCCCCTGCGAGGTTGCCAAATAACCGCGGCCGCACAGCTGACCGATGATGTCCTTGATGCGCCCGACCGATTCGCTCGACAGCTCACCGTAGCCGCGGTCCTCGTCCAGATGCATCTGGCGAATGCGCTCGGTATTGCCGCCGTGGAGCACATCAGCGATCAGCGACTTGCCAAAGCGCATGGGTCGCGTGGCCACATAGCGCACGGCAGCACGGGCCATATCGGTGACGTCCTCGACCTCGAACTGCGTGAGGCAATTGCTGCAGTTGCCGCAGCCCTCGGCGTCGTCCGTGGCGGTGGCGCCCGCACCAGCCGCAGCAGCATGCTCGGCCGCGGCCTCGTCGCCAAAGTAGCGCAGCATATATTCGCGCAGGCAGCCGGTGGTATTGCAGTAGCCCTCCATCTGGCTGAGCAGACGATATCGATTTTGGAGCGCCCACGCGCGTTGCTCGTCGTCGAGCGCCTCGTCGGCCGCATCGCCGCGGTCGATTAAAAAGCGGCGCATGCGAAAATCGTTGCCGTTCCACAGTAAGTGGCAGCTGGCCGGATCGCCATCGCGGCCGGCGCGGCCCGCCTCCTGGTAGTAGGCCTCGATGCTCTCGGGCACATTGTTGTGGATCACGTAGCGCACGTTGGGCTTGTCGATGCCCATGCCAAAGGCGTTGGTGGCAACCATCACCTGAAGATCGTCGTCAATAAAGGCACGCTGGCTTTGGCGGCGGGCGTCATTGCCCATGCCGGCATGGTAGCGGCCAACGCGAATGCCGCTGGGGCCCAGCGCCTCGGCAAGCTCGCCTGCCAGCGCATCGACCGTCTTGCGGGTCGAGCAATACACGATGCCGCTCTCGCCCGAATGCGCAATCACATAGTCGCGCACCCACGCTGCCTTGGCCTTGTCGCCCATCTCCTCGCAGCCAAAGTAGAGGTTCTTGCGATCGAAGCCCGTCACCACCGTCGCGGGGTTTTGCAGGCCGAGCATCTGCTGAATGTCCGCACGCACGCGCTCAGTCGCCGTAGCGGTAAAGGCCGCCACGATGGGGCGCTGCGGCAGCGAATCGATGAACTCGCGAATCTGCAGGTAGGCGGGGCGGAAATCCTGGCCCCACTGGCTTACGCAGTGGGCCTCGTCAATGGCCACGAGCGGCACGCCAATGCCGCCGTCCGCCGCGGCCTCCTGCGCAAAGGCCAAAAAGCGCGGCTCGAGCAGGCGCTCGGGTGCCACGTACATAAGCTGGTAGCGGCCCTCGCGCGCCCGCTTGAGCACGGTGTTTTGCTGGGCCGGAGTAAGGCTAGAGTTGAGATAGCTGGGCCGCGCACCCGCCGCGAGCAACGCACGGGTCTGGTCCTCCATAAGCGACAGCAGCGGACTCACCACAAAGGTGATGCCGGGCAGCATGAGCGCGGGCACCTGGTAGCAAATGGACTTGCCGGCGCCCGTGGGCATAACGCCCAGCGCATCGCGACCGGCAAGGATCGCATCGACCATGCGGTCCTGTCCCGGGCGAAACGAGGTGTAGCCAAAATAGGCACCGAGCGTGTCGAGCGCCATCTGCTGCATGCTATCGGTCATGGTTTCCTAACGTCCAAGTCATCTGCCGCCGATTATACGCCGCCACGCGGACCGGTGCCGCACGGCTGCCGGCCACGGGCGATGCAATCCAAGGGGAACGAGCGTGGATTTTTGGACACTTTCCGGATGAGCGTGGATAATCTCCCACTTTGAGGCCGTAACCGAGCCAAAAACGGGAGATTATCCACGCTCATTCTGCAGATTGCCGCTCTGGCGGGCTTGCAGCGTCGACCGGTCCGCCGTTCGTCAGAACGGCGGAACCAACCCTACATGACCATGACGTAGCGGCTGCCCACGTAGTACTGCTTACCCATCAGGACCGGCTCATCGTTGGGACCGGTAAAGCCGGCGCGCAGGTTGAGCAGCGGATCATGCGGGGCAATGCCCAGCTCGGCCGCCTGCTCGGCATTAGCTCGAACGGCCTCGACCGTACGGTAGCCAACCGAGACAATCGGCGTTCCGCCAACACGCTCGACCTCGGCAAAAATCGACTTGTCCTCAAGATCGGCCGTCAACAGCTCACGGTAGGCGTCAAACGGCACAAAGATGTTCTCCTCAAAGATGGGCTCGCCGTCGGCCGTACGCACGCGCTTGATATGCAGTAGCAGCGCATCCTTCTGCAGACCAAAGAACTCCATCTCGTTTTGGCGCGCCGGAACGATCTGGCGATCGACCACGTGCGCACCGGCCTTCATGCCGTTGCCGGCACACAGCGCGGTAAACGTCTGCAGCGTCGAGGCGTGGAACTGACGATTGATGTGCGGTGTGGAAACAAAGGTGCCGCGGCCCTGCTGCTTAACCAGGTAGCCATCGGAGCACAACTCCTCGACGGCGCGACGCACCGTAATTCGGCTCACGTCGTACTGCTCGGCAAGCTCGAGCTCGGACGGAATACGCTCCTTGGGTGCATAAACACCTTTCTCGATCGCATCTTTGATTTCGTCATAAATCTGCTGGTAAAGCGGTGCATTTTTGGGTGCAGGCATATCTAATCACTCTTATCGAAATATCGAAATAACTAATATGTATATAACGTCTAGTTTCATATTACCTCATATTGATAAAACGATACACCCCACCTACCAAAAAGCGACAGCTTCATTTTGGTAGGTTTTATCTGGGCAAACGAAAGTCCCTCGAAAGCAACGGGGCTTTCGAGGGGCTCATGCGGAAGGGTTGCGCCGGGCCGGCAAAATGCCAATACCCTACTTGCCGTCGTCCTGCTGCAGACTGTCCTGCTCGCTGAGGCGCGCCTGCCTGCTGGCCATGCGCGCGGGCTTGTCGGGATCGGGAACGGCTGTGGGCATGGGCTCGTCGACATGGCCGCCCCACCATCCGCCCACAAAGTTGAGCGTGTGGAACACATTGATCACGGCGCCGGGATCAATGTCGCACACTAGCTTGATAATGTCCTGACTCTCGTAGGTCGAGACAACGGCGTGCAGCAGGTACATCTTTTCGCGGCTGTATCCGCCGATGACCTCGGCGCAGCTAATGCCGTGCTGAAAATGGTCAACATAGGCGGTCATGACCTCATCTGCCTTGCGCGTCGTGATCTGCAGCGTCACGCGGTCGTAGCGATGATAGAAGCTGTCGATAGTCTTGGTCGAAATAAACTGGAACACGATGGAGTATGCCGCATTGTCCCAGCCAAACATGAAACCAAAGATCGCCAGGATAAAGCAGTTGAAACCAAAAATGACGCCCCAGATGGTCTTGCCCGTGTGGTTGGAAACCCACAGCGCGATAAAGTCGGTGCCACCGGTAGATGCGCCGGACTTAAGCGCGATGGCAGCGCCCAGACCCGAGACCACGCCGCCAAAAATGATGAGCATAATCTTGTCGCCCAAAAACGGGGCGAAGTGAAAGATATTCAGGAACAGCGACGAAAGAACGACCTGCATCATCGAGAAGATTACGAAGCGCTTGCTAATGCCACTCCAGCATAGGAGCGCCACGGGGATGTTGAGCGCCAGCATGCCGAGCGAGATGTCGATGTGAACGCCACCAAGCGAGGTAACGCGATCGAGCAGGACCGCGACGCCGGTGAGACCGCTCGGAAGCAGGTCGGCAGGCTGAATGAACGCCTGGATCAGGAATGTCTGGAGAACGGCGGAAATCGTGACCGCCACGGCAGTAATGGCGCGGCGGACGATGGTAAGGCGGCCGAGCACGAGCACGCGGTCCGTGAGCTGATCGATGGCGTTCGCCACGTAGGCTCCTTTCGAAGGCAGATATAGTTGTGGGGCATGCCGGCGATTGTAGCATGGAGCGCGAGAGGGCGCTTCAATTCACCCTCTCTCGACAACCAAAACGAGCCAGCAGCTCCCCAACCAAAGAGCCAAATTCTAAGTGAGTAGACTTTTCGCGATCTACCAAGCACACTCAAAACAGCCACCTCTCCGACCTGCGGTTTTACTAAGGCAGATACGCTTTGTGCTCGGCCTGCGCCAAAAAGTCTACTCACTTAGCCTGAGTCGAAGCCAAACGGATCAAATCGAAGCCAAAATGAGCCAATCCGCCGCGATAAATGCGCGAATCGGCACTTCTTGCGGCGAATTGACGCTACAAAGCGGTCAGAATGTCGGCGAGGTTATCGATGACGGCGTCGGCTCCCGTTTGGTCCAGGTTAACGCCCTCGTGCGGACGCAGTGCCAGGACGCGGGCGCCGGAGCGCTTGCCAGCCTCGATGCCCAACGGCGAGTCCTCGATAACCAGGCACTCGGCGGGGTCAACGCCCAGCGCCTCCATGGCACGCAGGTAGATCTCGGGGTCGGGCTTAAACGCACTGCACTCGTGCCCGCTGATGGTGTAGTCCAGCACGTCGGCGATACCGGCAATCTCCACCAGCTCGTCAATGAGCTCGCGATAGGACGAGCTTGCGATGGCGCACTTCACGCCGCGCTCGTGCAGCTCACGCATCACCGGCTCCGTCTGCTCGTTGAGCAGCTCGGCATACGGAACGGGGTGGTCCGGGCTGTAGACCTGCTTGTACTCCACGCGCAGGCGCTCGCGCAGCTCAACATCGTCGGGCACCAGCGACTTCCAAATGGCGGGCTCGTTAGACCCCGAAAGATCGGGAATCTCGTCAAAGTGGAACCCCTTCTCCTCCATAAACGCCACGCGACGACGGTTGTAGAACCACTCGGTATCGACCAGCACGCCGTCCATATCAAACAGCACTGCCTTGATCATTCGCATCTCCTCCCACCTGCCAAAAAGGGACAGGTTTATTTTGGTAGGTTTTATCTGGGGTTTTATGACGCAACGGACACGCCCCCAAAGCAAAAAGGGGACGGGGCGCAAACCCCATCCCCTCTCAATCAACCCGTAAGGTCTACTTACTTGTGATTAGTAGGAAAGCTTCCACATGTAGCGACGCATGGTCAGCGGGTGCTGACGGGCCTCGGCAATCTGGTTGCCGTACTCGCGCATAACGGCGAGGTGCAGCAGCGGGTTGAAGTAGGTGACGACGCTCGCGGGCACGGCGTCAGCCAGGCCGTAGTCCTTGGAGTCGATCAGAGCGACCTTGGCGCCCATGCGCTCAAGGAAGGTGAGGGCGCGAGCGTCCATCGGACGGGTAGCACCATCGGACATGAAGAAGACGTAGGGCTTACCCTCGGTGGAAACCTCGAACGGGCCGTGGAAGTACTCGCCGGTGTTGTAGGCGGCGGCGTCGATCCACTGCATCTCGGTGAACAGGAAGGCGGCGTGAGAATAAGCCATCTTCTCGGAGGCACCGGAAGCCATGAAGTAGATCATCTTGTCGTCCTTGAAGTCCTCGGCGAACTTCTTGGCGAGCTTCTTGCAGTGCTGAGCGGCGTTCTCGCAGAGATCGAAAACGTTGGTGAGGCCGGTGATCATGTCCTCGTAGTGGTCATAGCCCTCGGTCTGCTGAAGGATCTCGAGAGCGAGAGCGATGGCATAGCCGGGCTTCTCGCACTTGGCAGCGTAGTTGGCGTGGAAGCCGTGGACGATGACGTGGTCGGCGTCGACAGTCAGAGCGGAGCCAGCCTTGTTGGTGAGGGAGACGACCGGGCAGTTGTGCTTCTTGGCGGTCTTGTTGGCCTCGACGGTCTCGGGCGTGGAGCCACCGAGGGAGCAGGTGATCACGAAGGTGTGCTCGTTGACCCAGGAAGGCGTGTCGTAGTTGAACTCGTTAGCGGTGAAGATCTGAACGTTCAGCTTGTCCGTGTTGTTGGCCAGGAAGTACTTGGCGGGGTAAAGGTCGGACATGGAAGCGCCGCAGCCGACGAAGGCAACGCTGTGAATCTCGTGGTTGGACAGGACGTCAGCGACGATCTGCTTAGGGAGGTTAAGGTCGATCTCGTACATCTGACACATTCCTTTCGATTTTTGCGACGCCACATTGCCGGACGCACGCAGGGTTACCGTGATTTGGACCGAGTCGCCGGCCCGTTGAGGATGTGTCAAAGGGACTGTCCCTTTGACACATTTAGGGATGGAAGCCTGTCTGGGGTATGGGATGCCAGGCAGGCTCCCGGGGGAAAGCGGTTAGGCGCTTAGTCGCGACTAGGCCAGGATGCCGGCCGCGGAGAGGGCGATGCCGCCCACGATGGCGATCACGAGAAGCCAACCGGTGTTGACGTTCTTCTTGATGAGCCAGTACATAAGGCCGGTGAGGCCAAGGGAGATCATCTGAGGCATCATGCCGTCCAGGATGTCCTGGATCACGACGGTGCCGTCAGCGAACTGCAGCGGGGTGGTGGCGCCGATCAGCGTAGCGATCATGCCGCCCACGGACATAAGACCCACGATGCCGCAGACATACATGAGCTTCTCCATGAGGTCGCCGCCCTGAAGCTTGCTCAGGTACTCGTGGCCGCCCTGATAGCCCATCTTGGCTGCGAACCAAGTGATCAGCACAGAGGGGACGATGGAGATGAGCATGGCCAGGATCGGGCCCATGATGGAGCCCTGCTGAGCCAGCTGAACGCCCAGGCCAAAGGCGATAACGCGGATGGTGCCCTGGAAGAAGGAGTCACCAATACCGGAAAGCGGACCCATGAGGGAGGTCTTGACCGCGTTGATCGAATCGGGATCGAAGTTCTCGGGATCCTTGGCGTACTGCTCCTCCATGGAGGCGGCGAGGCCTATGACAAAAGCGCTCGTCTGCGGGGTGCAGTTGTAGAACGCCATGTGACGGTGGTAAGCCTCTTTCTTAGCAGCGAGCTGCTTGGGATCGGACTCATCCGGATAGAGGCGATCGAGCGTGGGAACCATGCCGTAGAGGAAGCCCATGTTCATCTGACGCTCGTAGTTCCAAGAGGCCTGGATGGCCCAGGAGCGCCAGAAGAACTGGCTGACCTTCTTGTTCAGGGACACGTCCTTGGTTGCGGTTGCCATAGTGTGTTCCTCCTTAGTCTTCGTCGTCTTCGAGCGGATCGTAGTCGGAATCGACACCGGCGGCTGCATGGGAACCGTTGAACTTGAAGCCCATGAAGACGACAGCCAGGCACACACCGATCAGAGCGACCGCGATGACGGACAGGTTGAGGTAAGCGGCGAGCAGGAAACCGATGAACAGGAACGGAGTCATACCCTTCTTGATCATCATGGTGAGCAGCAGGGCCAAGCCGTAGGCGGTCATGATCTTGGTCGAAACGTTAAGACCAGTGGACAGCCACTCGGGAACCATGTTGACGATGGCCTGAACCAGGTCGGTGCCAACAAAGACGGCCAGGAAGATCGGCAGGAAGTACATGACGGCGTACAGACCGGAGCCGGCGCAGATGTGCATGCGGTAGGCGGTCTTGAACTTTCCGTTATCGATCGCGCTATCTGCCACATGGGTGAGGGCGGCGATGATGGAACGGAACACGATGCCGAGGAGCTGGCCCAGGACGGCGACCGGGATGGCGATCGTCATGGCGGTCTCGGCGGAAGCATCGGTCAGGCACGCAAAGGCAGCGGCCACGATGCCGCCCAGGACCATATCGGGCGGAACGGCGGCGCCGACCTGCACCAGGCCCATGGACACGAGCTCGACGGCGGCACCGACGGCAAGGCCGGTGGGCACATCGCCCAGCAGCAGACCGACGAGCGTAGCGCCAACGAGGGGCTGCTCGAAGTTAAGACGACCGAGCAGGCGGGAGTCCCACATGCAGAACACGCCGACGAGGCCGACGAGCACCGCACTGATGAACGTATTCATACCCTTCTCCTTTCAGTCAGGCAAAAGCCTGGTTGATTACAGCTTGGCGTCGATGTCGACGCTCTGATACGTAGGGGTCTGCTGGACGTAGAGCTTAATGCCCATGTCGAGCAGCTGGTTGACATCGGCCTTCTGGGTGGCGTCGAGGAAGACGGAGCTGTCCTTGCCGCCAATCTGATCGGCACCGTCGTGGTTGGCGGTGGCGCCCAGGTTGATGGCGTCGAGCTTGTAGCCCTGGCAGAACTGCAGCATCTCGGCAGTGTTGCCAAAGACGAACATGACGCGCTCGCCGAGGGTGTTGAGCTTGTCCATCTTGGCGAGGGCACGCTCGACGGTGAAGACGTTCAGGCGCACGCCCTGGGGCTTGGCCAGCTTAAGAGCGCCCTTCTTGATGTCATCGTTGGCGGCAGCGTTGTCGACGACGATGATGCGCTCGGCCTGAACCTTGGTGGTCCAGGTAAAGACGACCTGGCCGTGCAGCAGACGGTAGTCAAGACGTGCGAGGACGATCTTGGCGGGACCGGAGCTGTGACGGGACGCCTTGGCCTTCTTGGCGGGAGCCGCGGCGACCTCGACCGGTGCGTTGGGGTTGGTCAGACCGGTGCGGGCCTCGTTGATGAGGGCCGCGAGCTCGGTGCCCTTGACGGGGGCGGGGCTCATAGCAAGCGTGAGCGCCAGCGGGATGTTGAAACCGCTGACAACCGTGAACTTCGTGCCGTTCTTGGAAAGCTCGACCATGTTGTTGTTGACCGAGCTACCGAGCATATCGGTTAGCACATACACGGTGTCGTCCGCGTTGAACGTGGCGATCATGGCCTCAACCTTATTGGTGATGGGCTCCTTGTCGTCACGAGCAAGCGACACGACGTGGACGTTCGACACGTCGCCGAGAACCATCTCGAGCGTGTCTTTGGCGCCTGCGGCCAGGCCGCCATGAGATGCGAGAATGATCTGATTCATCTTGCCTCCTCCTTTTCGTTATGGTCATTATAACGTCTTATACGTTGCGGATATTGCTAATTAGTATAAAGACCGTTCGCGGGTGAAAAACGACCGTTGACGGGTTTAACGTACTCGTAACGTTGGCGCAGGGAAGGCCGGCGCTGGCCAGGCGGTGCCCGATCAGACGCCGCGCCAATCCCTTATCGCACGAAGTACCAGGGGCTTTCCTGCACGGTGGGCTCCAGCGCGATGCCAGTGCGCTCCTTAAACAGATCCATGTCCTGCGATTTTTCGGTCCACCACGCATTGGGCTTAAAGGTCATGCTCTCAATGACATGACCGACAAACACACTGTTGCGCAGCTTGGAGAAGTCGGTGTTCATAATCAGGATGGACGCGAGCACCAGCACGATGCCCAGGACTTTGATCGCGCCGGCGGGCTCGGCATAGACACCAATGCCCACCAGTACGGTGACGACCGTCTCGAATGACATTACGACGGGAACTTTCGACGTCTCGAGCCCCATGGATAGACCCTGCATATATAAGATATAAGCCACGGCCGTGGGGATGAGTCCAAAGCCAAGGAACAGCAGCAGCAGCTGTGGCGACATTGCCGCGGCGACATCCGGCCACGGAGCCGCGATAGCCGCCATAACCGCACCGCCAAAAACAAAGCCCCAAAACGTGACAGCCAGCGGGTGGACCGTCTTGGTTGCCATTCGGCTAAACACCGCGAGCGACGCACCGCAAAGGCCTGCAATCACGCCCGACGTGACGCCCCAAACCGAAAAATGAAAACCGGAAAGGTCGCCATTAGTCACTGCAAGCACGCAGCCTACGATGTTAAAGACAATGGCAACGAGCTTGTTGGGGGTCACGTCCTCGCGATAAAGCACGCGGCCGAGCATGACGCCAAACACCGGCGAGGTGTAGAGCAGCACCGAGGCCGTGGACATGCCCACCTCGCCCATGCACTCGTAATAGCAGGTGTTGGCGGCGGCCAAACCGACGATACCGACAAGCGCGCAGGGAACAAGCTCTTTAGGGCTTGCCTTGAACAGGGCCAGCGGGCCCTGAGCCACGGTAGACCCCTCGCCCGGACGGCAGCCCATAAACATCAGGACCGGCGCCAAGATAAGCGCTCCGACCAACAAGCGAAAGGCAGCCATGCTCTGGGACGAAACGCCCATGGCCGAGATGCCGTTTACAAAGATTCCGATGCTGCCCCACATAAGCGCGGCGATCAGCACCAGCACATAGCCCAGATTGCTTTTCTTCAACGCAGCCTCCTCGATATTGTTTCCAATATGTTTCACACTACGTTATAGTCGTTATATACATTTTTCAAGACACAAATCGGTGAACGAGGAAATGATTCCCAGGAGTGTCCCCAAGTGCCGGCACAAAAGGAACGTCCCCAAGTGCCAACCACGGCAACGCCGACGTTTTGGCAATGTCAGCGAGCGCCCGTCATTTGAGCCAAGGCGCCGTGAAATCAAAACCACCCCTAAAAGGGGTGGTTTGCTCTTAGGGTATAACCCTTGGATT
>CATWKM010000016.1:0-38789 GCA_958351385.1 uncultured Collinsella sp.
GGCCGTTCTGGAAAATCACAACTTCACGTCCATCAGGCGTAATGCCCGTAATATCGATGTCGTCCGTGCCAATCATAAAATCGACGTGCGTGCTCGAGACGTTAACGCCATGCTCCAGGAGCTCTTCCTTGGACATGTCATACCCACCCTCGATGCATTCGGGGAAACCGACACCTAGCGCGAGATGGCAGCTAGCGTTCTCGTCATAGAGCGTATCGTAGAACAGTACGCCACTTTCGCGGATCGGCGTGTTCTTGGAGATGAGCGCGACCTCTCCCAGGTGAGCAGCGCCCTCGTCAGTATCGATGATGCTTGCGAGCGTTGCCTTGCCCACACGGGCATCGTAGTCCACTACGCGGCCGCCCTCGAACTTAATCCAAAAATCGTCGACCTTATTGCCATGGTGGATGAGCGGCATGGCCGAGTACACGATACCGTCGGCGCGCATGCGATCGGGCGAAGTGAAGACTTCCTCGGTGGGAATGTTGGGGAAGAAGGGGTGCCCTTCGGGCGTCTTGCCCTTGCCGCCGGCCCACTCGTGACCTTTCGTCATGCCAATCGTCAGATCGGTTCCATTTGCCGCGGCGTAATGCAGGTAGTCGAAACGATTGTCGTTCAGAAAACGCAGGTTCTTTTCGAATGCGGCGTCATGGAGTTCCCAGTCGCTCTCCGGGTCCTGGCCATCGGCGCGCGCGGTGTGCAGAATCGCATTCCACAGCTTATAGATTGCAACCTCATCGGCGTCTCCCGGGAACACCTCGTGCGCCCAAGCCACGACCGGAGCGCCGGCGATGCACCACGGATTGATGTTGTAATCCAGTCCACGGCGGAAAACTTTGCATTGCGTATTCCTCGCCTTGGATGCCGCGGCCGGCTTGGCTGGATCGATGCCCTTGAGGGCCGCAGGATCCGCCCCCTCGATAAAGACAAAGCAGGCACCATCCTGGGCCAGGGAATCCAGCTGCAGGCGCTTCCACTCGGGCGTCTGCTCAAAATAGCTTTTATCGACATGCTCGTACGTGAGCCTCGTCACGGCATCATCGGCCCAAATGACCGTCACGTGGCCAGCGCCGGCGGCATAAGCCTCCGCGACCACCACGCGGGCAAAAGGCGCGCACTCGACCGGAGACTGAACGACAACCTCCTGGCCGGGCTTGACGTTTACGCCCTTGCGGACAACCAGACGCGCATAGTTTTTAATCTTGGGCTCCAGGGCCTTCATGCCCTCCAGAGCTTCTTCGACCGTCAGGGCAGCTCGAATCATGTGCCACTCCATCTATCTATAGAACAGTAAAAAGCGCGCCGCAAAAACGACGCGCCTTATATCTTAGCGATAAGTATGCATGCAAACGCTATTTCTTCTTGGAGTCCTTTTTGTCCTCCTCGGCAGCTGCGCGCTCGATAAGAGCGTTGAGCTTGTTCTCGGACATGCCCTCGGCCTGCGCGCGATACATGTTACGCAAGGGACGAATACGAACGAAGTCGTAGATAAAGTCACCCAGGATGATGACATAGGACAAAACGATGCCGACCATCTGAACAGGACTGGACACCGTGCCGCCGGGAGCGAAGTAGAGCGAAGCCCCGATTGCCACGACGAGCACCATGCCGATAGCGAGCACAGCCCACCAAATACGGCGGCGCTTGGTGTAGTCCTCATCCTGCTTGAGAAGGATATTCGACACCGTGTAGATGCGGTCCTCCTTGGCGCGCTGCTTAGCCTTGCGGGCGCGCTTCTCCTCTTTAGAGAGGCCCTCGAGGTTCTCGCCCTTCTCGAGCTCTTTGCGGCGTGCCTTAGACGAAGCCGGCACGACGCGGACAGAGCTCGCTGCCTGACGGGCAGGCTTAGCAGATGCGGCGGACTTGCGCGCAACCCCGGTAACCTCGTGGGATTGCGTGCGCTTGTTCGTGGCGCTACGGGTACTCACTTATGCGTTCTCCTTCATGCTTGTGAACTGGGAGCCCGTGATGATCTGGAAGGCCTCGCGATAGCGCTCGGACGTGCCATCGATGACCTCGGCGGGCAGGTGCGGGGTCTCCCCCGTCATATCCCAGTTGGCCTTGAGCCAATTGCGGACGAATTGTTTGTCGTAGCTGGGCTGGATCTTGCCCTCCTCGTAGCTGGCAGCAGGCCAGAAACGGCTGGAATCGGGCGTGAGGCACTCGTCGATCAGCGTGACCTTGCCATCGATGACACCAAACTCAAACTTAGTGTCGGCAATGATGATGCCACGGGTCGCTGCATACTCGGCGGCAGCCTTGTATATCTTGAGGGAAAGGTCGCGAATCTGCGTGGCGATGTCCTCGCCCACGATCTCGCAGCAACGCTCGAACGAGATGTTCTCGTCGTGGTCACCGATCTCGGCCTTCGTGGACGGCGTGAACAGCGGCTCGGGGAGCTTGGAGGCCTCGGTCAGGCCCTCAGGCAGCTGGATGCCGCAGACGGTGCCGTTCTCGTCATAGGTCTTCTTGCCCGAACCGGTCAGATAGCCGCGGACGATGCACTCGATAGGAATCGTCTGGGCCTTCTTGACCAGCATGGCGCGGCCTGCGAGGTAGTCACGATACTCGGCAAACTCCTCGGGGAAATCCGCCGGGTCGATGGAAACGAGATGGTTGGGGACGATGTCGGCAAACTTATCGAACCAGAATGCCGAGATGCGGTTGAGCACCTCTCCCTTAAACGGAATCTCGTCGGGAAGAATGAAGTCGAACGCAGAAATGCGGTCGGTGGCGACCATCAGCAGGTTTTCACCGGCATCGTAGATATCACGAACCTTGCCACGGGAATCCGGACGACGCTCCATCGTTGTCACGTGAGTCACTCCTTACCTAAATACGACAGAAATGCGGGTTCTTTCCCGCATGTTTTCGCAAACTCGGAGCGGCAGGGACGCAGCCCCTCCTTCACCGAATAGCGAAAAGCTAGTGCTCCATTGTAGTAGATGCCGCGTCTGCCGTGTGCTCGCGGGGCAGATGAATCGTAAAAGTCGTACCCTTTCCAAGCTCCGACTCCACGGATATGTAGCCGTGATGGCGCTCGACGATCTGTTTAGTCACGGCGAGGCCCACGCCCAGACCGCCCGCCTCACGGGCACGGCTGGCATCGGCGCGCCAAAAACGGCCGAAGATGCGCGACAAGTCATCCTTGACAATACCGATGCCGGTATCAGAAACGGCAATGCTGACGTGTTTGCGGTCACTGAGCACCGACACCACGACCCAACCGCCCTCGGGGGTGTAGCGCATGGCGTTGCTCATGAGATTGATGACGCATTGTGTGATCATGTCGGGATCGGCTTCGACGACATCGTCGTGACCTTGGGTCTCGTCAGCAAAGCGCAAGCGCAGATCGCGGTCGACAAACAGGCGCTCCTGGGCATTGACGATGGAACGCACGAAAGGAACCATGTCCACCGGCTCAAGGTTGAGCGGAGCCGTGCTGTTTTCCATGCGCGACAGGTCGAGCATCTGCTGCACCAGACGAGCCAGGCGACGCGTCTCGGAAGCAACAGTCTCCAAGTGCTCATCGTCGGTAGGATATACGCCATCCTGCATGGCCTCGACCGTTGCGAGCATGGCCATAAGCGGAGTACGAAGTTCGTGAGCCACGTCCGAGGTCAAACGTTTCTCGTGTTTCATATCCTTCTCGAGCGAAGTGGCCATCTCATCGAACGTCTCGCCCAGTTGATCGATCTCGTCATCGCCGCGCAAGCCCGTACGAGCAGACAGATCGCCATCGCGAATTTGCTTGGCCGTGCTGGTAATACGGTGAATCGGCTTGGTGAGCATGCGCGACACGAGTGATCCGATAACGACCGAAATGCAAACTGCAACAACCGCAGCAAGGGCCATGGCGTTAAAGGTCTTCTCCCTAAACGCAGAATCTGCCTTGGTGAGCAAGGCATCGGAGCCGATGGCCCACAGCTTTACTTGTCCGACATGCTCGCCGGAAGACGTTATGATTTCGACGTTTGCAACGCTATCGGAGCCGGTGGGAGCCGACGAGACCGGACTATGCGATGCTTTTTTCCCGCTCGAGCTGCTCGACGGCGATTCGTTCTCGCGCACATCGGCGGTCGCGCTTGCCGAAGGCCATGAGTCGTCATAAACGACAACGCCTTTCTTGTTGACGACCTGCATACCCAAATCGTCGGACACCAAACTCGATGTCGCGACCGTACGTAGCTCGCCCGCAGTCCAATTGCCGTTTTCCTCATACGACGTCGCAAGCTTTTCGGCAGCGGAATTTGCGATTTCGACGATATTGGAGCGCGTGTAATCCGAAAAGACCGTGCCCCACACAACAGAGACCACGCCCACCAGCACCAATACCGTCATGAGCGATGTCAGAGCAAAAGCAAGTGCCATGCGCGAGGGATAGCTCATCGTTGGCCGTGAATCGGAGCGAGGCGTGTTCCAACTAGCCTTGGAACCCGCCTCGCTCTCCTGCTTGTGCTTTTGTCCGATTTCAAAGCGCGCAGGTGTCATATGTGATTTCCCTATTTCTCGTCCGACTTATCGGTCTTGGCCGGAGCCTCGAAGCGATAGCCGACACCGTGGACGGTGTAGAGCCACTTGGGCTTCTTGGGATCATCGCCCAGCTTGGCGCGAAGGTTCTTCACGTGGCTATCGATGGTGCGCTCATAGCCCTCAAAGTCGTAGCCGAGCACCTTCTCGACCAGCTCCATGCGGTTGTAGACGCGACCGGGGTGACGGGCAAGCGTGGTGAGCAGCTTAAACTCGGAAGCCGTCAGGTCGACTTCCTTGCCCTCGACCAAAATCTTGTGGCCCGAGATATCGATGACCAGATCGCCGAAGTCGAGTACCTCGACGGCTGGCTCGTCGGCCTGATGGGCACGGCGGAACAGAGCGCGAACGCGCGCGACAAGCTCGCGCGGCGAGAACGGCTTAATCAGATAGTCGTCGGCGCCGAGCTCAAGACCGATAATACGGTCCTCGATCTCGCCCTTGGCAGTCAGCATGATGATGGGGACATCCGAGGTATCGCGAATGGTGCGGCAAACGCGCTCGCCGGGGATCTTGGGGAGCATAAGGTCGAGCACGACCAGGTCAAACTGATGCTTCTCGAACTCCTCGATCGCGGACTGGCCGTCGCCGACACCCACAACCCAGTAGCCTTCGCGCTCGAGATAGGCAGCGACGGCGTCACGGATTGCCTTCTCATCCTCGACCAGCAGAATCTTTTTTGCATCTGAAGCCATAACACGGCCCCCCTGTCTCAATCAGCTAAGAACAAGCCCATTTTAACGCACCTGAGCCCGCCGGATGCCACTATGACGCGGCAGCTCGGCGGGCGGTACTCACAATTACAACGCGTTTATTCCCCTGTTGGCGCCTTTTTAACCCCTCTAAGCTTAAAGAGAGAATAGGCGTGCGGTGACCGTCTCGGGTATACCCTGGCTGTTGCGCACCGTGGCGTGCGTAAGGAATGAGTCCGATTTTCCCGCCGTAGCTGGATAATCGCCATATTCCAAAGCGCGGTCGGGCGACAGTAGCGAGCCATAGGTCTTGGCAGAAGTGTCGATGAGAAAATGCGATGACTGTACCTTAACGAGATATTTATTCTTCTTGCCGGCAGCACATGCGAGCGGCTCGCGGGACAGGAAGAGGTACGGCCCTCCCTCATTACCGATATACGTGCCCATGTTGCCCAGGCTGCCCACGCCACTATAGGTCGCCTCGATAGAAAACACGAAGGTATCGCCCATATATACGGCCTCGAAAGGCGAGACTGACGAGGGAAGGACTAGCTGGGCACGTTTGGTGTTGTTGTCATCGGTCAGATCGATTGCCGTTATGCCGTAGTAGACGCCCTCGTCGTTGCGGACACGCGGCGAGATGGTCAAAATGCCGTCGCTCACGCGCGGGGCCGACGCAAAGCGGCCCGTCGATTTCCAAATTGTCTCGGCCTTGGATTCATCAAGCGAGCGACGATAGCAAAACGAATCACTACTCGTTTTATTGCCGCCTGCCGAAGGCATTTTATACCAGATGGCTGATGACCCGAACGCCGTAAACAGCGGCGGATCGTAGTCCTTGCCACCTCGATCGAGCTCAACCACGTCGCCAGAGAGCGAAGCGCCCGACAGATTTTGAGCGTAGAGCTTCCACGATGAACTGGCAAAGTTCATCTCAACCCACGCAAACACGCCGTCGCCGGCACGGACATCGTAAAAAGCATATCCCGTGCCCTCGATAGGATTCTCAATTAATGTGGTAAGCGAGCCATCGCCCAGGTTGAGCACACCGAGTGTGTTGGCGTGCAGTGCCGATGCGGGCGCCATCATTGCCGCAGCATAGTCACCATCGCAGTAGTACAGCAACGTGCCCAGCGGCAGCGTCCACGATGCCGCCGGCTCAAGATCGATGTCAACTGCCTCGTACTCATCAGTAATCGAGACAATCTTCGAATCGTCCTTGATAACCTGCGGCTCGCCAGCGGCATCATCACTGGTGCCTGTTTTTTTCGAACATCCGGCAAGCACCGTGGCAGCGCTCGCGGCAGCTCCACCGAGCACAAAGCCGCGGCGCGATATTCCGTTCTTGATGTGGTCGGCGATACCCATTAGGCGATCTCGGCGCGAGCGGCCTCGATAGCGCGCGAAAGCTGATCAGCGCAAGAGGTCTTCTTCATGCCGCAGGTATTGCCGGCAAGAACCTCGATCACACGGTCGGCAGGAGCGCCCTCGACCAGTTTGGAGATGGCCTTGAGGTTGCCATCGCAGCCGCCGGTAAACTCAACGCCCAGCACCTTGCTGCCATCGTCAGAGAGATTGAGGTGAATATTGCGAGAGCATACACCCTGCGGCTTGTAATCAAACGAAATCATGCGATCCCCTCTCAGAATGTTATTCGAGACGACTATTATCCCCGTCTTTCCCTAAATGCAACGAGGCGCTTTGCCGGCAACACACATTACCAGCAAAGCGCCCTAAAAAGCTAACGTTATGCCCGAACCTACTCGAAGCTCAGCTGCTCCAGACGATCAAAGACCGTGTCGATACGGGTGAGGAAGTCCCACGGATCAAAGATCTCGTCGAGCTTCTCCTGGCTGACGGTGCAGCGCGGGTCGGCCTCGAGACGCTCCTTAAAGGTGGGGCCGGAGACACAATCCTGCACCTCGTGCCAGGTTGCCATGGCGTTCTCCTGCACAATGGCGTACGCGTCCTCGCGGGTGATGCCCGTGTCGACGAGGGCCAGCAGCACCTTGGAGGAGAAGATGAGGCCGCGGGTCTTATTGAGGTTGGCCAGCATGCGGGCAGGGTACAGCTGCAGGCCGTCGATAACGCGGATGAGGCACTGGAACATGTGGTCGAGGGCGATGAAGCTGTCGGCCTGGGCGACACGCTCGGCAGAGGAGTGCGAAATGTCACGCTCGTGCCACAGGGCGACGTTATCGAAGGCAACCTGGGCGTTGGACTTCACGACGCGCGACAGACCGCAGACCTTCTCCATGGTGATCGGGTTGCGCTTGTGCGGCATGGCGGAGCTGCCCTTTTGACCCTTGCGGAACGGCTCCTCGGCCTCGAGCGTATCGGTCTTCTGCAGATTGCGAACCTCGGTAGCGATGCGCTCGCAGGTGGCCGCGGTGGTGGCGAGAACGCCGGCGAGATAGGCGTGATGGTCGCGGCTGATAACCTGCGTGGACAGCGGGTCGTGAACCAGACCCAGGTGCTCGCAGACATACTCCTCGACAAACGGTTCGATGGAGCTGTACGTGCCAACAGCGCCCGAGATGGCACCGAAGGCAACATTCTTGCGGGCGTCCTCAAGACGATCCAGATCGCGCTTGAGTTCCCAGGCCCAAGAGCCGAACTTCATGCCGAAGGTCATCGGCTCGGCGTGGATGCCATGAGTGCGGCCGGCACAGAGCGTGTTGCGCTCCTCAAAGGCGCGACGCTTGCAAATCTCGCCGAGCTTCTTGACGTCCTCGATGATCAGGTCGCAGGCCTGGGTGAGCTGGTAGCACAGAGCCGTGTCGCCCAGATCGGAGCTGGTCATGCCATAGTGAACCCAGCGGCTGGGCTTGGGGTCGCCCTCGGGAACATCGGCGTCGATGTACTCCTTCATGTTGGTCAGGAAGGCGATGACGTCGTGGCGCGTGACCTCCTCGATCTCGTCGACCTTTGCCTTCTCAAAGTTGGCATGGTCGCGAATCCACTGGGCTTCGTCTTTAGAAATGCCGATCTTGCCGAGCTCCGCCTGGGCCTCACAGGCCAGGACCTCGATCTCCTGCCAAATGGCGTACTTGTTCTCGAGGGAGAAGATGTGTCCCATCTCCGGGCGGGTATAGCGATCGATCATAGCGGCTCCTTTTTGGTTATTGGCACGTTGGTCGTAACCCAACCATTGTACCGTGCGCAGGTGCAAGTATGGGCAGCAGGCATTAACCTAACATTTTGGAATTGGAGCGGGCAACGGGACGTCCGCGTATTTGCTTCGCAAATCCGTACCGGCTGCGGTCGATCTCCTCGGATTCACGGAGACGATGGGGAAGACTTTGTTGAATTGGCCGCCCCAAAGTCTCCCGCGCTCGATGGAGCGGGCAACGGGACGTCCGCGTATTTGCTTCGCAAATCCGCACCGGCTTCAGGCGCCTGCCGGCGCCTTCGCCTGCTCGCTACAAACGCTTCGCGTTTGTTTTACGCTCGCACCCTGGCGGGTTCGAGTCCCGGCGCTTTATTGAAAAAAGCACGGCACCGGAACGGTGTCGTGCTTTTACTTTTTCTGGAGCGGGCAACGGGACTCGAACCCGCGAGTGTCAGCTTGGGAAGCTGATGCCTTACCACTTGGCGATGCCCGCTTGTGTGTTGGCTAGTATAACGCGGTTGTCTTGTTCGATACAAGGGTGGCGATGCTTGTTTTAGCTGTGGAGATTCGTTTGAAAATCGCATCAATTGTGGAGACGAGGACCTTTGGCCTCCTGTTCTCCTTATCTTCTACCTGCGCTTTTGCCTGATTGTTGTATTTGAGCTCAATTTGTCAGGAATTGGGCAAGCTTTTGGTCAGGCTCCGGTACTTACCCGCATGAACCTCGGGGGTAGCCTCATCCTACGCGTCGCAACCTCCCCATGCGGCGCACGAGGGATAAGGAGCAGCCATGTCCAACGCACCCACGCACTCTGTCCACAGCGCAATCGCAACAGGTCCGCTGCTCCTGCTCCTCTTCCTGCTTTTCGGCTGCCTGGCACCGGGAGCCGCATTTGCCGTCGATGGCTACGACCAGCTCGGCTTCCGCACTATTAGCGATGATTGTGGGCCCTTCTTTATCGGCAAGTATGAAGCTCAAGACGCCTCGATTGCCTACTGCATGAACCAGGAGCGCCCCGGCCCCACCAAGCCGGGCGGCCCATGGCTCAACTTTGATCAAGGCTGGGTGTGGCTCGACGACGAGTTCGCGGCAATCGTTTGTCACGGATATCCCACCGCCACGTCGTTTGGCGGTTACCATCTTTCACCCGATCGCGCCCGCGCCGCCACCCAGCTTGCCGTATGGATGCTCAACGGCACTACCCATGTCGACGGCACCTACTCCTACACGACCGCTCAGGGCAAAACCAAGAGCGGACACTTTACCGCCGACAATGAAGTCGTGGCGGCTGCGCGGTGGCTCCACGACAGCGCAAAATCAGGAAGCATCAAAGCCGCTCCGCACCGCGCGCGGCGCTATTTAGGAACCGTATCGGGCGGCAGCAAACGTCAAGACATGCTCTATGTACTGCCGGCGGTCTCTGTTTCCTTCCAAAAGCAGTCTGCGAACACCGTTATTACCAGCGGAAACAATACTTATCAGTTTGACGGGGCAATATTCGATGTTTTTGAGAGCGCCAGCGGCGCGCGTGTCGGCACCGTCCAGATGGACAGCAACGGTCGAGCGCAAGCAACACTTCTGCCCAACACGGCATACTACCTAGTTGAAACGAAGGCGCCGGCCGGCTATGTCCCCCGTCGTGATCGCATCGCCTTTACCACGGGGAATGGCGGTGGACAGGTCGCCATTGAAGAACAACCCGGCACCATCAACCTGTGTATCGTAAAACTCGATGCCGCGACGAATGCCGGCCCCCAGGTGGGATCTTCACTCGCGGGAGCAGAGTTCACGTGTGTGTCGCAATCAACCCCTGGATGGGCGCAAATCCTCACGACCGACGAGAGCGGTCGGGCCACCCTCGCCGATGTCCCCTTAGGAACCTTTACCGTCTACGAATCAAAAGCCCCCGAGGGCTACCTGCCATCCAACGACAGCTGGACCTATACCGTTGGAGCCGACCAGCTCGGCGATTCAGGCGTGGTCGAGATCGAATCTCGCGTTTCCGATATCCCCATTGCGTTTGACCTTGAGATTTCCAAATTCAAGGACTACGACAATAGCGATCAATCCGGCCTGGAGCAGCCGGCAGGAGGTGTTGTCTTTGAGGTTGTCAGCAACAGCTCTCAGCAGGTTGTTGGCACACTGACCACAAACATCTATGGCTTTGCCTCCACCAAAGATCAGTCAGAAGCATGGTTCGGCGCAGGCAAGCGACCCGCCGGTGTCCACGGAGCCATCCCATACGACCGCGCCGGCTACACCGTTCGCGAGGTTCCGGAAACCGTCCCCGAGGGTTTTAAACGTGCAGGGGAATGGGCCGTCGGGGCCAATCAGATTTCCGACGGCGCCGAGCTTCAATATATCGTGGACAACCACGCTCTGTCGACGCATCTCCAGATTGTAAAACGCGATGCCCAAACAGGCGCTTCTGTTCCGCTAGCCGGATTCACCTTCCAACTCCTCGACAGCAATCACAAACCTGTCTCACAAACATGCTGGTATCCAGCACATAATGTAATGGACACCTTTACGACTGACGCGACCGGCACCGTCACACTGCCCGAATCGCTCGTGCCGGGCACCTATTATGTACGCGAAACCTCGGCCAAAGAGCCCTATCTTGTCGGTGAAGAGATCGAGGTAAACATACCCGCCGACATGAACCTAACGCCCATTGCAATCGCCTCGTATTATGATCACGCCGCGACCGGAAACATCAGGATCGTTAAAACCGATGCCGTAGACGGCAGCAGCCTCGCGGGCGCCATCTTTGAGATCCGTGCCTCGGGTGATATCGTGCGCCCCGATGGTAGCATTGCCGCGCTCGACGGTGAGACCGTCGCGACCGTCGCGACGGATGAAACTGGAGAGGCACGCGCGGACGACCTCCCGCTGGGATCTGGCACCGCACGCTACGAGGTTGTCGAGACTCAAGCGCCGACCGGCTTCTTACTCGACCGGACGTACCATATCGTCGACCTTATCTATGCCGACCAGAAAACACCCGTTGTGGAAGCACGGCTTAACGTATCCGACGATTACACCAAGGTTGATATCTCCAAGGTCGATGCAAGCGGAGAGCAGGAAGTGAAAGGTGCACAGCTCACCTTATATGGTCCCGATAAAACCGAAATAGACTCCTGGACCTCATCCGACAAGCCACACCGCATCGAACATCTTGCACCCGGCACCTACTCGTTGCGCGAAACGATGTCTCCGCGGACCTATGACCTTGCCGAGGAGATAACGTTTGAAATAAAGGATACGGGAGAAGTCCAATCCGTCGCGATGAAGGATGCGCCCATCGAGATCAAAGGACAGGTCGACAAGCGTCAGGAACTTGTCCAACCTATCGGGAAGGATCTGCTGGCCAACGGCGATGGTAAAAATCGCGCCGCGACGCAAACCAATACGGACGGACTTTTTTCCTATACCATCGACGCTCGAAACGATTCAGCTACCTGGGTTGATGAGTTTACGATTACCGATGATCTTGAGTGTGCCAAAGACGGCACGGCGAGATTCGTCTCAATCGAAACCCCCGTCGCCATCGGCGACCTCAACGGTCTGTGCAACGTGTGGTATCGCACGACGCCGTTGGACTCGACAGACGTCGATGAGCCGGCAAACGCGACACTTGACGATGGGCACGAAAATCCTTGGCTTGAGTCCGACGAAGTAAGGGAAAGTCTGGGTGAGGATTGCCGCCTCGTCGATTACGACGGCTGGCACCTCTGGAAGGCGGATGTCTCGACCACGGAATCCACCACACTCGAGGCGAAAGAACTCGACCTTGCGTCCAATACCGTCGTAACGGGCATTCGCATTGAATACGGTGCGGTAGCCGCCGACTTTACGACTCGAAGCGATGCGGATTCTTGGACCCGCGATGATCTCAAAGATGAGCACGACGACCTTGACGATGCCAAAGCAATCCTTGGCACAGACGCTCGGGGCGCAGTCGTACACATGCAGGCAACGTCGGCTTATACGCCCCAAACCGCACTCACCAACAGCGCGCGCGTCAATCTTTGCCGCAACGGTGGCGGCGATAAACTTGAGTCACATGACGAGGACAGCGTCATTCAACGCTATACCCTACCGCAGGACCTACCGGCAACAGGATCAGTTCCCATCGCCGCTTGCATCACCGCGCTCCTGACCTCGGGTGCCGCAGCCCTATGGTTCGCTCGCCTTAGGTCGATCCCAAAGAAGCGCTAGCGCGATGAAAAAGCGGGCGAGCCAGTCCCCTGGCTCGCCCGCTTTCAATCATGTAAATCGCCGTATCTACTCTGCAGACGAAGATCCACCATCAACGATTGCCTGCTCGGACTCAGGAATCCCATCGGCACCCGTACTCTGTTCTTGCTCCACCTCTTCGCTGATTGCGGAGGCGGGGGTCGAGCCCTTTGCACCCACGATGTAGGCAGCCCCAAATCCTAACGCAATGGCAATCAAGGTCAAAATCACGTAGACAGGCCAATGGCGCTTAATATACGAAAACACGTTGACTCCTTAGAGCTCCGTCTACGAACGGCGGATAACCTCGGTCACGACCTCGGATACCGTGGCAATGTTCGTCGGGTTGACATTGTGGGGCAGGTCGTCCTCGGTACGAGCGCAAGCCAGACGCGTGCCGTCCACGCCGGCGATGGTGAGGGCTCGGCGGCTCGCCTCGAGCGCGGCATAGGCATCGGTCTTGGCATAGGGCATCTCGAGCGCGCCACAATCGACATGGAACGACTTGCACACCTTGCTGACCAGGTTCATGATGCGGCGATCGCCCTTGAGCAGCTGCTGTTCGCCCTCGACCGTCACCACCGAAAGCCTACCGGCGCCGACGGATTCAAGATTGATGAAGAATACGCCGCGGAGCTTGTCGCGATGTGAAGCCAAGAAGGCCTTCATACCAGCGCCATCACAATCCGAGGCGCCCGTTGCCACAAACCAGATATCGTGACCGAGCAGCTCATCATCGCCCATAGAGGCGACAGCCGAGAGCATATCTTCGGAAGAAGCGCCATCGGAAGACGTAGCGCCACCCTTCCAGCCATCGTTATCGTCCTCGAAGTTATCCCACGAACCGATACCGCGACCGGACTTCTTGGCATCGTAATCGTCTTCGACGCCCAGCCAGTCACTCATGCTGTCCTGTTCGTTTTTCTTTTTACGACCGAACAGGCCGCCCAGGCCGCGCTTGCGAGACTTGGGTGCCGCCGGGGCGGGAGCCGAAATGGTCTCGATCGGCTGAGCGCCCGACGCAACAGGCATAGGAGGCGCAACGGGTGCCGATGTGGGTTCGGGACCCTGAGCGGTAGCAAAGGGGTCGTTGACCTGTGCGGAGGGGTCGGGAAGGTCGAACAGCGACGTGCGAGACGCAACGTTTGCCTGCTTCATCGACGGTAGCGACGGATCGGGGACCGAAGCCAGCGGAGACGAGGAAGGTGCGGGCGACGGAGCCGACGCCGGATCGGGAACATTCATCTGCGGGCGTGGTGATGCCTGGGAGGAAATCTGGGCCATAAGGGAATCGACCGTTTCGTCCTGGGTGGGAGCGACATCGGCAACCGTAGCACCGGAACCACTCGGGGTCGGCATGGTGAAAATCTGCGTGGAGTAAGGCCTCGACTCATCCGTCTCGGGAGTCTCGGAAACCGCAGGCAATTCCTCCTGCTCGACCTCGGTCGAATCATCTTGCTCGGCTGCCGCGTATTGCTCTTCGTCAGAGTTGGCCTCGACGGGCTCGTCCTCGGCAGCATCCTGAATTTCGGCAGCATCAATGGGCTCGTCATCGTCTGCCGCGTCGTCCTGCTCATCGGAAGGAGGAAGGGGCTCGGCAATCGCGGTGCCTTGCTTTTCAAACGTTATCGTGGAATCGAACTTCGCGGCATCAAACGACATGGTGCTATCGACGTGCTGCTGAGCCTCGAAAGACGTTGTTGCCTCAACAACATCCGCGGACGTCGGTTGCTGGGACTCAAAGGACGTTGTAGCTTCGGCGGCGTCGACGGGCACGGACTGCATAGCCTCGTTCTGCTCGAACTCTTGCACTGCGAGCTCGCGTGCCGCCTCGGCTGCCTGCTGCTGAGCGATAGCCTCCTGCTCGGCAGCCTCGCGCGCGGCAGCGCGCTTCTCCTCGAAATCGTCGACAAATTTCTTGCCCTTTGCAAGCGCACCCTTAAAGAAGTTGGAAGCGCTGGCGCCAATCGACGAGAACGCCGATGCAATGTCGGCATGGGGCGTTGCCGCGGGAATCTCGGCCGAGAAATCGGTATCGCTCTCGTAAGACACGCGCCTCGGCTGTTCAACGTAATCGTCGTCAGACTCGTTCGCAACGTCTTGCGCCGGCGCGGCGGGAGCCAAAATGTCCAGTCCTGCCGCGGGATCGATCGCAGACACCGCCTCGGGCTCGGCAGCGGTAACCGCGGCAGACTCATCATCCACGGTGGCAACGGGCGCAGGCGCCGTCACGACGGGGGCAGGCTCGGGCTCAAACGTCGGCTCCTCGCCCTCCTCGTAATCGAGCGTGCAGGACTCGGGAAGCATTCCGAGCGCACGGATGGCATCCGAACCAAAGCGGATGTTGCCGGCGGCGTTGCGATAGAGCTTTGGCTTGGCCGCGGCAGGCTCCTCCGCCGGCTCGGCAGCGGGAACCTCGTCATTGAGCTCTTCGGCCTGGACAGCCTGATTCTGGTCCTCGGGCACGATGGCGCCAATCAGCGTCTCGTCGGCAGACGCACCCTCAAAGCCCTCGATCTGCTCGTCGAAAGCCTCACCCTGTTCGGGCTCGGTTTGAGCGTCGGGAGCAATCGGCTGACCGAACTCGTCCTCGGCGTAGGTAGGCTCTTCATACTCGATGGTGTTGCCGTAGTCGTTTTGCTGCTGGGCCGCGGCATACTCCGCCGCTGCGCGCGCCATTTCCTCGGCACGACGTTTCTGCTCCCCAAAATAGGTATCGAACGGAACATCGTCGGGAAACTCGTTTTCGCCCTGGAAGGGAGCAACGTTGTCCATGACGCCGAGCATGGCGGCGACAGAAGACTTGTTGCACACCGCGCCGGACGTATAGGGAAGAATGTGGCGGTTAGAGATGATGTTTGCCGCGTTGGCAAGTGCAACGAGGGAAGCGAGGATCGCGACAATCCACAGCAGAACCTTGAGCGCGCCGGGGAGCGGCAGGATACGCAGGATGGCAACGGCAGCAGGGGCAACCGTGGCAACGGGCAACAGCTTGGCGATGAGCGCACGATACGAAGCATAGGGCTCGCGGGCGAGCAGCTCAGCACGGGGAGAGTCGTAGTGTGCGACAACGACCACCGGGCGGTTGCGCGGAGACGCGAGCGGGCCCGAGGCCTTGTGGTAGGCGATGACATTTTGGCTCACGCCCGTCTTGCCCAGGCGCGAAACCACGGGGTGGCCCGTGCGCTCGAGCACGTAGAGCACGGCACCGACAATGGCCAGCAAGGTGCCGACCAAGCCGATACCGCCGCCGATGCCCATCAGCAGGGCGCCGGCAAACGCAAGGATGCCGGTAACGGCAAATGCCAATCTACTGGGCGCCGGGGCATTGAACTCCTGAACCTCGGGATCAAAGCCGTGGTTGCGGAAGATCTGAGCGATATCCTCGGCAGCCAAGCGCTCTTCTTCGCTGCATGCCGGCGTAATGCCGGTGTTCTGCAGCAGGTGGTTAATATAGTTCTGGGTGTTCGCCATGTGCGCTCCACATCCATAATCCGACAAATAGGCCCAATGCTTGCACATTAGAACCGTATATAGTCGAAAGTATACCCCGAGCGAGCGCAAACGACCGAATTCGGGCCATCTTAACGCCCCGAGCGGACAAGGATATAGCCTAATCTCCATATCGGACTAAAATCATGGCAGCAAACCACCTTCTCATGCGAGGACTCTATGACGGCAAGCGACGCGACCGCGACAATTAAAAAGGGAAATTCGGAGCCAAGTTTCGATAAAACGGCTCAGCGTATCCTCAATCTTTTCTTTGTGCTCAACAGCTCCCCCGAACCGCTGACGACCGAGCAGATCGTCTTGGATTCCGACCTGGGATATGGCTCGGGCAACATTGACTCGGATAAGCGCAAGTTTCGGCGCGATCGTGACAAACTGCTCGAGCGTGGCATCTTAATCAAGGAGGTTCGCCCCGCCGGTGCGCAGGAGACCGAGGAAAGCTCGTGGACAATCGACCGCGAGCACACGTTTGCTGCAGGCGGCCTCATCACCGCAGACGACGCCGATATCCTGCTCAACGCCATCGACCAGACGCTAGCGGGCGGCTCTTCCACCTTTGCCGCGCCGCTTGCCGATATTCGCTCCAAAATTGCCTACCTCACCGGCATATCGGCGGTGGACGAAGCACCGATCCGCCGCTCTCCCACCGTCGATGCGGTATGGAGCGCCTTTGCCGAGCGATGCGCGCTGCGATTTTTATATCAGAACGGACGCGGCGAGCAGAAGGAGCGTACCGTCTGCGTCTACGGCATGTTCGAGCGCGAGGGCGTGGCGTACTTCTGCGGCCTCGACAATGTCACCGACGACATCAGGACATTCCGCTGCGACCGTATCGTTCGCGCTTGGCGTCCTTCGAAAGCCTACGCCATCCCTGCAGACTTCAATCTCAACGACTATCTGTTCTTTGAATTCGATTTTGCCGACCGACCGCCCGTTGCAGCTACGTTCTCATTCGCCCCTCAGACGCAGATCGATATGATCAACGGTCTCACGCGCGGGCGAGGCGAGCTCGCACACACCGATTCGGAATGGATTTGGACCGTTGACGTGCGCGACCTTGAAGCCGCCGCCTCATTTTGCATGGCCCACGCCATGGACGGCATGAGGCCCGTGGCCCCCAAATCGCTCAAACAGGCGTGGAACCACCTCATTGAAAGGACGGTGCACGAGCATGCCCGTGCGTAAACTCACCAGCGAGCAGAGGCTCTCGCGCGCCATCGACATCATGGAGGCCCTCTACGCCGCCGGCGAGAGCGGCATGACACGAACCGAGATTTGCGGCCGCTTTGACATCACGGGGGTGTCGCTCGACGAGATTCTCGAGATCGTCTCGACGCTCGCGGACCGAGAATCGGGTGCGCGCATCATCTGCGAATGCCACGGCGAGCGTGTGGTCCTCACCGGTGACGCCGGGCGTGTGCTACCGCTGCGCCTGAGTGCCGCCGAAGGCACTGTGCTCAACCATGAACTTGAATCGTTGGGGATCGAGCCGCATACGGCAGCTCGGATTCGACATGCCCTTCTACCCGAAGAGCTCGGCTATAACCAGCGCGTCTTTGACACCGTCAACCACGGGTCGCACTGGCAGCAGCTGAGCTGCGCCATTCAGGACGGCGTTCGCTGTCGTATCTCGTATCGCTCGATGGACGATGCGCGGCCACGCGAGCGTCTGGTCGACCCCTTGCGCATTACGGCAAACGGCGACCAAACATATCTGATTGCCTGGGACATCGCGGTCGATGAGCAGCGCACCTATCGCATGGATAAAATCGAGGGACTCGCCTTGACGGAAGACTCCGTCGTGCCTCACGCACCGGACGTTGCATCCCTCCACGATTCCCTTGCCCGGACGCAGCGTAGCGCAAAGCTCTTGATACCATTCGATATGGCGGAGCATCTGGACTGGGCCGGCATCACCCTCATCGAGCGCAGCGGGACAGACATGGCAACGGTAACCGTGCATTACGGCTCCGAGCGTTGGCTACTGAGCCAGATAATCGCAGCGGGCGGAGCCATCCGCATCTTGGATGACCCCGCCCTGTCAAAGCGTCTGTGCGATATGGCAAAAACCCTCGTCTGTCCGCTTTAGCGCCGCCGCTCGTGGCGTGCACGCCACAGCTGTAGATAGTGCCCGATCTGCGCCGATTCGATGCGCTGGTAGGAGCTCGTGGGCAGCGACGTTAAGAACTTCTTGCCATAGCCCTTCGTCACCAGACGAGGATCCGCCAAGATCAGCACACCGCTATCGGTCGACGAGCGAATCAAACGCCCCGCGGCCTGCTTAACCTCGAGCACCGCCTCGGGTAGCGAATAGCGCGCCCAAGCGCGGTCCTCGCGCAGGTTACGCTCGCAGGAGAGCGGATCCGTGGGGCTCGAGAACGGCAGCTTGGGAATGATGACGCAACGCAGCGTCTCGCCGCTGGCGTCAAACCCCTCCCAGAAGGCCTTAAGCGCAAAAAGCGACGAGGTCGGCTCGTTGATAAACCGGTCGCGCAGGCGACGAGGAGATGAGTTGCGCTGCTGGCAGTTGAGCTCCAGACCCGCACGGGCCATCTTGGGCTCAACGCGGGCGTACAGGTCTTCCATGTCGCGCCGATTGGTGAACAGCGTGAGCACCGATCCGCCCATGGCAAGATGGGCGTCGACCAGCACGCGCTCGAGCGCCGTAAGATAGCTTTCACGATCGCGCGGATCGGGGATATCGCCCGCAACGACTACAGCCATGTTCGAATCGAAGTCGTAGCTCGAGTCCAAGTGCAGCGATGAGGATGTTGAAGCACCGATGCGATCGAGGCCGACCGCGTGGTTAAAGTGTTCAAAGCTTTTGGACACCGTCATGGTCGCCGAGGCAAAGATAGCCGTGTGAACCTCGGGCAGCCACTCGGTCGCCAAGGCCTCGCCAATGTCGATGCGCTCTGCGGTCATTGACTCTCCGCCGGCACGCAACCTGCGATTGACCTGCAGCGAATACACGTAGTGTTCATCGGTGCCGTCAATGATGAGTTTGAGATTCTCGGCCAGCTCGTGCAGGCGGCGCGAGATATCACCCAGGTCGACAACAACCTCGGGCTTGTCGGCGGCGACGGCTTGCACCAGCGCGTCGACGCTCTTGTCAGCTTGTTCCAATGCGTCGATGGCTGTGTAGGCCGACTGTAAGAAATCATGCCAGTCGTCAGATTCGCGCAACTCGGGGCCAATCCATAGATTGGTATTGTCATAACCCCCACGGGCACGGCGGCCGAGCTCGCGAACGCCATCGAACACGTCGGCGATTGCCATGCTCGCGCGCGCAACCGTCGACGTCGCCTTGGCAGTAAGGCCCAAATAGAGCGTAGAGCCCTCGGAGGTTGCCAAATCACGGGAAACCTGGCTTAGCGCGCCGGTGCTCGAGCCACCCAGGCGCTCAAACAGAACGCGTGATTCGTCCGCCGACACCACGCGCGCCCACTGGCGGCGCGCCTCGCGCTCGATGGAATGGGCCTCGTCGATTACCCAATGACGAATCGGGGGTAAAATCCTGCCCTCAGCCGCGACATTGCGGAACAGCAGGGAATGGTTGGTGACCACCACATCGGCATGCGCCGCACGACGGCGAGCACCGTGGACCAAACATTTATCAGGGAAAAACGGGCAGAGGCGACGGGCACACTCGCGCGAGGCCGTCGTAAAGTCGGGGCGGTTGACGCTGCGCCACCGAATGCCGAGCGAGTCGAGGTCGCCATCGGCTGATTGGCAGACGTACGCCATAATGACCGCGACCGCCGTGAGCGTGTCCGCCGGATCGCGCTTGGTGGTAATCTCGACCTGGCCTCGGCTCATGCGCTCGAGCTTGCGCAGGCACGGATAGTGGTCATACCCCTTGAGAGCGCAAAATGACAGACCACCGTCCAGTTGCTCGGCAAGTTTTGGCAGCTCATGGTACATGAGCTGGTCGGCAAGATTGTTCGATTTGGTCGCAATACCAACCGTGATGTTGTTACGGCGTGCTGCCTCGGCAAAAGGCACCAGATAGGCCATCGATTTGCCGACGCCTGTGCCCGCCTCAATTACACGATGAGTGCCCGTGACCAGCGCATCGCGGACCTCGAGCGCCATCGCGATCTGCTCATCACGCGGCTCGTAGGTGGGATACATGCGATTGACCAGGCCACCCGGCGCATAGTCTGCCTCAATCTCCTCACGACTCGGCATCTTGAGGACCGGCAGTTCGTCGGCGTCCACCCGATCGTCGGCGCGATCGGCCTTGAGAACGTCAGCACGAGCGGCGCTGAGAGAGAAGATAGAACCAGGGTTCTGCCCCGCCAAGAATGAGAAGATAGGACGATAGGACCAAGGCACATCCGGGTGCATGTCGGCTAGGCGCGCCATGAGGCCCTGGGGCAAGTCGGTGAGCGCCACGAGCAACACACGCCATACGCCACACAGGGCGTCGACGTCGGCATTGGCGCGGTGCGATACCGAGTCACAGCCAAACAGATCGGCCATAAAAGACAGCTTGTGCGAGGCCAGGCGCGGAAGCGCGATGCGCGACAGCGCCAGCGAATCGATCCAAATATCGCTCACGTTGACGCCGCCTTTGACCGACTCGATAAACGAGCGGTCGAACGTGGCGTTATGTGCGATCACCGGGCAACCACCGACAAAATCGGCGAGAGCGGCGACGGCCTCAACGGCCGACGGGGCATCTGCCACATCGGCATTTGTAATGCTCGTGAGCTCGGTAATCTCGGCGGGAATCAGCTGTTTGGGATGCACGAAGGTATCGAAGCGGTCGACGACCTCGCGGCCCGAAAGACGGGCCGCCGAGATCTCGATCAGCTCATTGTCCTGCACCGAAAGACCCGTGGTCTCGGTATCGAGGACAATCACATCTTCCTCGATAAGGCCGAAGGACTGCGTTTTGGCGCGTTCGGCAAGCGTGGCATAGGAGTCGATGACAAACTGCGGCGTTCCTGACGAAACCGCGTCCTCGATTAGCATGCAATGCCCGCTCGACGAAGACCCATACGGATCAGGCTGTCACAGACCTGCGGGAACGTCATGTCGTCGGTGTGGCGGATCTCATCCGGATACAGCGACGTATCGGTCATGCCGGGAATGGTATTGGTTTCGAGGATAACGGGGCCGTCCTCGCTCACGATAAAATCGCTGCGCGAGATGCCCAGGCAACCGAGGGCCTTGTGAGCGGCACAGGCAAGCTCCTGGGCACGAGCATAGTTCTCGGGTGAAATCTGCGCCGGAATGCGATGGATGTCCGTAGGGTCGACATATTTCACGTCCAGATCGTAGAACTCGCAGTCCTCGGGCTTACGGATCTCGACAATCGGCAGGGCGCGCACGTCATCCTCGCCGTATACGCCAACGGTGATCTCGGTACCCTCGATGCACTTCTCGACCAGCACTTTGTCGCCGTACTCAAACGCCTTGGCGATTGCCGCGGGCAGCTCGGAGGGCTCATGGACCAGGGAAATGCCATAGCTGGAACCGTTGACGGCCGGCTTCACAAAGCAGCGCTCGCCACAAACCTCGACGATATGATCGATATCGACTTCATCGCCCGCCTCGAGCGCAAGGCCGGGGGCAATGGGAATGCCCGCCTTGGCGTACAGGAGCTTAGAGACCTCCTTGTCGGCACCGCAGGCGCTGGCAAGCACGCCCGAGGCCGTGTAGGGGATACCCAGGGTCTCCATGGCGCCCTGCATGGCGCCATCCTCACCGCCGGCGCCGTGCATGGCGATAAACGCCACGTCGAAACCGCCGGTCGCCATGGTTACCATAAAGTCATCGGCGGCCGTGTCGAGCAGCTCCACCGAGGTGTAGCCGGCTTCCTTCAGTGCCACCACGACGTTCTTTCCCGAATTGAGCGAGATCTCGCGCTCAGCGGAATGACCGCCCGCCAAGACCGCTACGTGCATGTTCTCTAGGCTTTTACCCGGCATGGGCAGACTCCTCCTCTATAATTTCTGCAGCTGATACCATATTGTAGCGATACCCTCTACGTTTCCCCAAAATCGAAAGGCTTCCATGAATCCCAGGACTAAATCTCAGGACATTCGCGACTTGAGCCAAAACGATATTCGCGAGCTCGTGGCCGAACTTGGCCAGCCCGCCTTCCGCGCAAAGCAGCTCATCGAATGGGTCTTTGAGAAGAACGTTTGTTCGTTTGACGACATGACCAACCTTCCCAAGGCTTTCCGCGAGCAGCTTAAAGAGGCTTTTGCCTTTGACACGCCGACTGAACTCACCAAGCAGGTTTCCAAAGATGGCTCTCGCAAGTACCTGCTCGAGTACCACGACGGCATTTCCGTCGAGACCGTCGGTATGCCCCGTCGCAACAAGCTTTCCGTCTGCGTTTCCACCCAGGCAGGCTGTGGCATGGGCTGCGCCTTTTGCGCTACCGGTCTCAACGGCCTCAAGCGTTCTCTGACCGCTCAAGAGATCGTCGACCAGGTACTTCATGTATCCAACGACTTTGGCGAGCGCGCCACGAGCGTTGTCTTCATGGGCCAGGGCGAGCCGTTTGCCAACTACGACGAGGTTCTCAAGGCGCTGCGAATCCTCAACGACCCCGACGGCATCGGTATCGGCGCTCGTCACCTCACCGTCTCTACCAGCGGCGTTATTCCCGGTATTCGCAAATTTGCCGACATCCCCGAGCAATTCACGCTTGCCGTTTCCCTGCATTCCGCCATCCAGTCGACGCGCAATAAGCTCATGCCCGGTGTTAAGAAGTACACGCTGCTTCGCCTTCACGAAGCGCTTCAGCTCTACACCGAGAAGACTGGCCGCCGCCCGACCTATGAGTATGCCATGATCGAAGGCGTCAACGATACGAATCCCGAGATGCAGGCGCTCTGCGACTTCTGCGAGGGAACACTGTGCCACGTTAACCTCATTCAGCTTAACGACATCGAGGGAAGCCCGCTCAAGCCGTCGCCGATTCATAAGGTTGAGGATCTTCAGCGTCGTCTTGAGTCCCGTGGCATCGAGACTACGATTCGTAACTCCCGTGGTAACGATATTGACGCCGCTTGCGGACAGCTGAAGCAGCGCTTCAAAGTTCAGAAGAACGCATAGGGGAGTCGCACCCCAAAACGTTTCATGTGAAACATCGAACGACACCGGTTGCAGAATATGCAACCGGTGTCGTTTCATTTATTGACCTTAATTTTGAATCAGCTGCTACCTGTCCCATTTTTTACGGCCAAAATAAGGGGTCCTTGTCTCATGAATCAGACAAGGACCCTTCAAAAAATGCTGGGTAATTGTTAGGTACCTAATAGCCTACATTTTCCCATTGGTTACTAACCCAGCCTTGATTAATCTTGGGATTCTTCGTTACCTGAGCAGTTCGCATGGCAACATCTTCTGTCATAACATCCATTCTCTTCTTGGACGTATCGACGATATCTTGCGCGCCACGAAGCAAACGACCTCGGAGTTCATCGTCTGTCGCGATCTTATAGCCAGCAAAGGCACCAGCCGCGACAGTCGTCGCCAATGCAATCGCAGCTAAAATCTTATTCCTCATCTTGGTCTCCTTGATCAAACTGAATCATTTCACCAAGAATACGAGAGAGCTCTTCCTCGTCTTTAAACTCAATCTCAATCTTATTCTTTCCACGTGAGCTCTTCACACGTACGTTGGTATTAAATACCTGACGAAGTACACGGGCAGCCTTTTTAAAAGACTGAGGCGTTGCAGGCCTCGACGTTTTAGGCGTCTCTCCGGCAGAAAACAACGGAGCAAGATTTTCTGTCGCTCTTACGGAAAGACCCTCTGCAACAACTTTCTCTGCAAGTCGAATACGCGCGTCTTCATAGGGAACCGCAAGAATCGCACGTGCATGACCAGCAGTAAGTTTGCCCTCAAAAATCATCTGCTGAACTACTTCGGGGAGATCGAGAAGACGCAGCGAGTTTGTAATTGCAGAGCGTGACTTGCTTACTGCCTTCGACAATGCCTCCTGGGTCATACCGCTGGCATCGATAAGCTGACGATAGCCCTTGGCCTCTTCGACGGGATTCAGATCAGAACGCTGAAGGTTTTCAATAAGAGCAAGAGCAAGCATCTCTTCATCATTAACATCTTTAATGATGACAGGCAGTTCCTCAAGACCAGCAAGTTTTGACGCTTGGTAACGACGTTCACCAGCGATGATCTCATAGCCATTTCCATGCTTGCGAACCAGTAGCGGCTGCAAAACGCCATGTTCTTGGATTGACTCACTCAACTCGCGAAGTTCGGTTTCATTAAAGTGAATTCGCGGCTGATTAGGATTGGGAACGATATCCTCAATAGGCAGTTTTGTTTCAGATGAGGCATTTGAAGCCGATACAGCCGAACCACCGGTTTCATACTCAGCCTCTGAGACCAAAGCATTGAGTCCACGTCCCAATCCGCCACGTTTCTTTGCACTAGGCACGCTTGATCACCTCTTTTGCAAGGTTCATATACGCTTTTGCACCCTTATTTTGAGGTGCATAGGTAATCACCGGCTCTCCAAAAGACGGAGCCTCAGAGATTTTTACGGTACGAGGAATTAAGGTCTTAAAAGCCTTATCGCCAAAGTACGACTGAACTTCCTCAACAACCTGATTCGACAGAGAAGTACGCGAGTCATACATGGTCATAAGCACACCATAGGTGTCTAAGCCCTTATTCAGACGTGATTTGACCATCTTCATTGACTCAAGCAGCTTCGTAACGCCCTCGAGTGCGTAATACTCGCACTGGATTGGAATCAAAACGCTATCTGCTGCGGTCAAAGCATTGATGGTAAGCAGGCCGAGCGAAGGAGGACAGTCGATGAATATAAAATCGAACTCATCCTGAATCGGCTCAAGCAAATCTTTGAGGCGGGTTTCACGAGCAATTGCGCTTACGAGCTCAATTTCGGCACCTGCAAGCTGAATTGTCGCCGGAATAACGAATACCTTTTTGCAATTTGTATCAAGAATAAGCGATTCTGCCGGCACGTCATTCAGCAATGCATCATAGATGCACTGATCAAGGTCTTCTTTTTCAATTCCAAATCCGCTAGTGCTGTTTCCCTGCGGATCAAAATCGACAATCAGTGTCTTGCGTCCCTGTTCACCCAGTGCTGCAGCAAGGTTTACAGCCGTCGTCGACTTACCGACGCCGCCTTTTTGATTGATGATTGCAATGATACGCGTGTCTTTTGCGCTCTTTGAACGCTTAACGTCGCGAAATCCCACGGTCCCTCCTGGTGTGTATTAAAGCTGTCAAACGGAGGATGTTTCACGTGAAACATTCCGATTCAATATCAACCGCCATGTTTCACGTGAAACACTGCAAGTTGTTAGTATCCATTATGTTTCACGTGAAACATCTAGGCAAGCGGATTCTTCTTGGCCATGCCATTTGCACGAGGCAATGAAACGGATGCCGGATGACTCTTCTTAAGAACAATGAACTCCCTGTGACCCAAGCCCTCAGGCAAATCGATTGCGTCGTTCACAAGCAAAGTGAAGCCGCAGATCTTAGCCGCTGACATGCCGGAAGCAAGCTCCTCATCCGTAGGATTGCCCTTCGTGATAACAAATAGCCCACCATCCTTGAGGTACGGAGCCGCATACTCAACAAGAATCGGTAGAGGGGCCAATGCGCGGGCGGTTACAACAGAGAACTGCTTCTTATGGCTACGAGCATATTCTTCGAGGCGATCATGAATTGCATGACCATATTTCAATCCAAGAGCAAGAACAAAAGAATTAACAGCGTCAACCTTCTTGCCAACAGAGTCAATATAAGTAGCTTTACGATGCGTTGTTATCGTTAACGGAATACCAGGAAAGCCAGCACCTGTTCCCATATCAAGCAAAGCTCCCTCAGGAGCCTTATTGACATAAGGGAGCAAAACAAGTGAGTCGAGGATATGAAGTACCGCAGCATCTTCTACGTTAAGAATACGGGTGAGATTGGTTGTCCTATTTGTTTCTAGAACCAAATCCAAATGCTGAATACATTTCCTCAGCTCAGTATCAGTTACACTCAGGGAATACTCTTTGCAATAGGAAGTTAGACGACTCAGCATCTCGTCAGCCTGCTGATCTGTAAGCACAAACAACAGAAGCTCCTTTCTGACAAAAATCAGTGTATCGAGAACTTTTGACAAAAAAGGGGACGTGGAAACCACGCCCCCTTAGCATAAGCTCGAGTAGATTATCGAGCAACAATCACCACATGGCGATCAGGGTCAGAACCCTCAGAATGGGTGTCTACAGCATCATTACCACGAAGTGCGATATGAACCAGTCGGCGCTCATAGGCATTCATGGGCGGAAGCGAAACACTCTTATGAGTACGAATGGCACGCTCGGCGGCAGACTGAGCCATAGAGGCAACCTTGTCCTGACGACGGCTCTTGTACCCCTCAACGTCAACCACAACCGGATACCTAAAGCCAAGCTTGCGGCTCACCAGCAAAGAGAACATAACCTGAAGGGCATCAAGGGTACGACCATGACGGCCAATGAGAACAGCAAGATCAGGAGCCGTAACATCCAGAATCAGCTCGCCCTCGTCGCCCTCGTACTCATCAATAGGAGAGTTGGCGGCATCGAAGTGCGAAAGGATGGAACGCAGAATAGAAATCGCAACATCGGCAATGGTGTCGAGCTCCTCATCGGTCAGCTCTTCACCGGCCTTGTAGCGCTGTGCAATCTCGGGATAATCGCCCGCAATCTGCGGGGCAACCTCCTCAAGCATATCCTCGATGATCTCTTCAGACATAACGTACTCCAAAAGTTAGGTACCTAAATAAGATTGATATCCCGACTACTTCTTCTTGTGCGGACGCGGCTTCTTCTCGCGACGGGTAACCTCGACCTGCAGCGGAGCGTTCTTGAGGCGCTCCTCCTCATCGGCCTTGGCCTTGTCGATAACCTTCTGCGTCACGAAGATCTGCTGGATAACCTGCCAGGCAGAAGACACATCGTAGTACAGCAGAACGCCGACGGGCAGGCTCCAACCCATCCAAAGCATCATAACGGTCATGACGACGGCCATCATGCGCATGCTCTGGGCCTGCTGACCAGTCTGATTGCGAGACATATACAGCTGCGGAATCAGGGTCAAGACAGCGAACAGAATCAGGCAAACCAGCGCAGGCAGCGCAACCATAAAGCCATCGGCAAAGGAAGCGCTCGGCGTGGTGGTAAGGTCAGGCAGAATGTTGAAGAACGAGAACGTGCCGTCGCTAAAGTAGTTCGGCAGGTTACGCAGCAGCGTAAACAGGGCGAACAGGACAGGCATCTGAATCAACAGCGGCAGACAACCAGCCATGGGGTTGAACTTGTTCTCGCTGTAGAACTTCTGCATCTCCTCGGCCTGGCGCTGGGGATCGTCGGCATAGCGCTCCTGGATCTCGAGCATCTTAGGCTGCAGCACCTGCATGCGAGCCGTCGACTTGGTCGACTTGAGCATAAGCGGCGTCAGCAGCAGACGGATGATGACCACCAGGATGATGATGGACAGGCCCCAGTCGACCGCAAAGGTCTGGATGAGCTTGAGCAGCTCAAAAAGGATGTTAACGATCCAATCCCACATGTAAGTTTTCCTCCGATAGCGAGTGCCCGCTAAGGCACAGGGTCATAACCGCCGACGTGCAGGGGATTGCAGCGAGCGATGCGCCTCACGGCAAGCCAGCAGCCTCTCAAAACACCGTACTTCTCAATCGCCTGGATAGCGTATTGTGAGCACGTTGGGTAATAAATGCAGGCGTCAGGCAATAAGGGCGAAATAACCTGTTGATATATGCGAATAGGAGCGATGGCAACACGTCGCAAAACGTGATTGCTCATCGCTCCTCCCCGGCAACGCCGGCGCGTTTCATAAGCGAACGCAACGCCTTGTCCATCTCCTGCGGCGAGGAAACCCTCGTCTTGGGAGTCGCGAACAAGATGATGTCATAACCCGCAACGGGAAATCCACAGCTGCGGGCGGCCTCGCGCATCACACGCTTAGATCGGTTGCGCACCACAGCACAACCGAGTCGTTTAGCACCAACGAAGGCGACCCTTCCGGAGTCGCCTTCGCCAACCGATTCACATATGGTCATTCGAATCAGAGGGTGATTGAAACGACGCCCCTGACTGAACACATGCTCGAAATCTTGCCGAGACTTAATAGTCTTCATGCGAGATGTGTGTATCGCTGCTAGACAGTGAGACGCTTGCGGCCCTTGGCGCGACGACGGGCGAGCACGGCACGACCACCCTTAGTGGCCATACGGGCACGGAAGCCATGGGTCTTGGCACGCTTACGCTTATTAGGCTGATACGTACGCTTCATCTTAAGTTCCTCCTGCTGCATTTCGAGTGTCCGCGGGGGCGCGGACGCAGATATAGACACGTGAGCTTGAAGATTGTAGGGAAATCAATGTTCAAATGTCAAGAAATCAAAGGTAAAAGGTTGCGCAGTTCACACGGTTCCCCCATAAGCCGAGCTCGATTTAGCGGTGCATGGCAACTTTTCACGATATTTCATCGAGTTTTCAACAGGTCATATTGGCAATGTTGAGAACTTTTCGTCCGTTTTCCAAAGTTTTCAACAGGTTTTGAAAAGTTGTCGAAAGATGAGAAACATTGCACGGTGAGCTACTATTTGTTCGAAACCTTTTGAAAGATTGCGAGCGGCATGTCTGACGACTTTTACACCATGGTCGATTCCGGAGACCCGGCACCCGACAACGAGCACATCACCGGCGTGCGCGAAGAGCGTGAGGAAGGCGAGCAGACGACCACGCAGGCGCCAAAAGCCATGTACGCCGCGCGCATCGCCGTCTATGACGATATGCTGTCGACACCGCGTGTGATCGTCATTGATCCGCAAGATGTCCGCACGTATTTGGAAGAGACGACCAACACCGTCTACCAGTGCATGAAAGAACAAGGTGGCCATATCTCGCTCATGGTCATCCGCGAGATTGTCGAAAACTTTATCCACGCGCACTTTGCCGAGCCCATCATCTCGATTCTGGACGGCGGAGACACCATCCGCTTCGCTGATCAAGGACCCGGCATCGACGACAAGGAGCGTGCTTTCGACTTTGGCGTTACCAGCGCAAACAGCAAGATGAAGCGCTACATCCGTGGAACCGGAGCAGGGTTTCCCATGGTGCAGGAGTATTTGGAAAACGCCGGCGGGGCCGTGTCCATCGAGGACAACATGGGCAACGGCACCGTGGTTACGGTAAGCCTGGACCCTAAACGCGTGCAGGAAATAGAGCGTGCCGGCGGACGCGGTGCTGCCGTGCGGCCCGAGACGGAGCAGCCCACATATCCCCTGCCGGGAGCTTTTGCGCAGCAGCCCATGGCAACGCAACAGATGCAGCCCCCCGTGGGACAGATGCAGCAGCCCGGAATGCTTCCTACACAAGAGCCCCAGGCGGCATCGATGTCGATGCCGCCAAACGCGCCAGAGGCCATGCCGCTGGCGGATCAGGATGCAGCAGCAATGCAGCAGGCGACGGGGGCACCGGGTGGCCAGCAAATGGGCTATCAGCCGTACCAACAGGGATATCCATATCAGCAGATGCCGCCACTGGGGTATGGCCAGCAGTTCCCGCAGCAGTACCAGCAGGGATATCAGCAGCCGTACCAGCAGATGCCGCAGCAGCAGTACAACCCCTGGGCCCAGCAGATGACTCCGCAGCCTTACCAACAGTGGCCTCAAAGTTTTCAACAGCAAATGCCGCCGATGCAGAGTTCTCAACAACCAGCAGCTCAAATGATGTATCCTAATGCAGCAAATCAGTATGCGCAGCCACAACCGGACGTGTTCGTAAGCGATCGCGGCAACGCCGCGCTGGGCTATCTGGCGCAAAATCAAGCGTGCGGTGCTACCGATCTGGCGAGGGCGTTTGGAAACTCGGCCCCCACTTGGTCACGCACGCTCAATGACTTGGCGCAGGCCGGCTTGGTCATCAAGCATGGCCAGAAATACCATCTGACCGAACTCGGCGCCGCTCGCGTGCGAGCTCAGAGCTAAAGAACGGGAGAGACAGTGGACGAGGAAGCAAGCATCATCCTGGGGGATGCCATCGCCTTTTGCCAGCGCGACGGCCAAGATGCACGCCTCATCAACATGCTGGGGCAATCGCGCGCCATAAGCCTGACCGAAGATACGCTCACGATCGAGGCCCCCTCGCGCTTTGCCATAGCGCAGCTCAAAAAGCATCAGCCGACCATTGAGGCCTATCTGGAAGAAATCGCCTTTACACCGATTGCGCTCGACATCGTGGCACCGCAAGGCGCCGCGACGGAATCCGCTGCCGCGACGGCGCCCGGCGCTGCTCCCGCTGCTTCCCCGGCGGCGCCAGCCTCCGCAGGCGACGTGCCGACAATCGAGCACCAGCACAGCGATGTTTCCCGTGAAACCATGGCACCGTTGCCGACCGCGGCGGCGACGTCAACGAACGCACCCGTCACGCACATGCCCATCGCTCACGACGCAGCGGCGGGCGCGGATTCGGGCATTGCAATCAAGAACACGCTCTCGGCCGATGATTTTCGTCGCATGATGAACCAGATGAAGGGTGGAGCGCCGACTAAGTCCACGCAAGCCGCGACCCCCGCTTCACCCATGCCGGCACCGACCGTGCCGGCCGAGCAGAATGCGGATGGAGCCCCGCTCGCCGCGAACTCAAAATTCACCTTTGAGAACTTTGTCTACGGCCCCGAGAACAGCCATGCCTATCGCTCGGCACTCAAGTTTGCCGCCCTCGCGGACGAGCGCGGCACGTGCACATCACTGTTCATCTACGGCAAATCGGGCCTGGGCAAGACGCACCTGCTGCTTGCCATCAAAAACGAGCTCGCCGAAAAGTCGCCCGAGATCAAGGTCAAGTATGCCAACTCCCAGGCATATCTGGACGACCTGATGACCGAGTTCGACCGCCAAAAGAAGAGCAACGCCCCCATCATGCAGGCGTACCACGGCGTGGACGTGCTCATCATCGATGACATCCAAAACATCATCGGCAAGCGCGCGAGCGTGGACTACTTTTTCCAGCTCATGGACGAGTTCATCCGCAACAACAAGAAGGTCGTCATCGCGGCAGACCGCGCCCCCAAGGACCTGAGCATGGACGAGCGTCTGACCAGCCGCTTCAACGCCGGCATGCTCTGCTTGGTCGCAGAGCCCAGCTACGAGATGAAATACAAGATCTTGCAGCGCTATTACGAGAACACCATCGTCGCCGCTCCCGAGGCAGGCGACGACTCGCTGCTGGCGGCCTATGGGGGCGACGGCGGGCACCTGACCGACGAGCACTTTAAACACATGGCCGAGGTCTCGGGCACCAACATCCGCGAACTCGAGAGCTTCTGCGAGCGCTGCGCCGGCGAGGCGGGCGACCGCGAGCGCGAGGGCGGGGAGCTCACCTTTGACGATATCGACGCCATCGCCAGCCAGTACTTCGACACATCGGCCAAAAAGATCAACGTCCAGACGGTTCAGTCCGTCATCGAAGAGCAGTACGGCGTGACGCACGAGGAGCTCATCGGCCCGCGTCGCAACGCCAATATCGCCAAAGCACGCCATATCGCTATCTACCTAGCCATCGAGATGTGCGAGATGACGACCACGGCGGTGGGCGCCGAATTTGGCAACCGCAACCACTCGACCGTCAGCACGAGCTACAAAAAGGTCCAGAAGATGATCCAGGAAGACCGCACTGTCACCGAAGACCTCAAGTCGCTGCGCGATAAAATTACACTGCGCTCGTAGGGAAATAGAGACACCTGTTGAAAACTTGTCGAAACCACGGGCATAAGGTGTCTAAAACCCAACCCGCGGTGATGAAAAGTTTTGCGCAGGTTTTGAACGTGGAAAACCACCCCTGTTGCACACAGGTTGCTGTCGATTCTCTTTCTGGGTCTGACCTGCGTCTTTGGGAGTAATCAACAGTTTCGTCAGTGCTATTACTATTATTAAGATATTTATATCTATAGAAAGGTATTAAAAGATGAAGTTCACCGTCAGCCAGAGCTCGCTTACACAAGCCATCGGCGTCGTTATGAAGGGTGTCGCTTCGGCATCCACCCTCCCCATCCTGTCGGGCGTGCTCGTTAAGGCCCAAGACGGCATCTTGGAATTCCAGACCTCTAACTACACCATCTCGATCCGTCATCGCATCGCGGCGCATGTCGAAGAAGAGGGCGAGATGGTTATTCCCTGTAAGATGCTCTCCAATATCACCAAGACCCTCCCCGATGCCCCGGTCACCTTTGAGCTGTCCGAGCGCCAGGTGCTGATTGGTTGCGAGAAGAGCTCTTTCCGCCTGAACACGCTCGATGCCAATGACTTCCCCGAGTTTCCGGCCTATGCCATCGAGAGTGCCGTGGAGCTGCCGACCGATGTCTTGTCCGAAATGGTCGGCCGCGTGTGGCGCGTCACCTCGACCGACAAGGCTCGCCCCATCCTGGGCGGCGTGCACATGAAGGTCGAGAACAACACCGTACGCCTGGTAGCGACCGATTCCTTTCGCTTGGCCGTGTGCGATACGCAGGTCGAGACCTCGACCCTCGAGGGCTCCTTTGAGCTCAACGTTCCGGCTGACGCCTTTAACGACGCGCTGAACATCATGGCCAGCCAGGCGACCATCATGATCGGGGCTACCGACACCCAGGTCGTCTTCGAGGCCGGCAACACCACCTACGTGTCGCGCCGTATCGAGGGCGTGTACCCCAACTACAAGCAGCTCATCCCCGATTCGTGCGTGACGAGCGTCAAGATCGACGTCGCCGCCTTTAACGCCGCCCTCAAGCGCGTGGCCGTTATCGCGAGCGCCAACCCCGCCGTCAAGTTCGAGATCGATGTCGAGAACGGGCAGATGGGCCTGTCCTCCATTTCCAATGACCAGGACCTTGCGCAGGAGACGATCGATGTCGAGGCCGAGGGCGAGTCGGGTACCATCGCCTTCAACTACCATTACATCTTCGGCTGCCTCAATGCCCTGTCCAAGGAGAAGGAGATCACGCTGGAGCTCAAGAGCTACTCGCAGGCGGGCATCTTTAAGTCCTACGACAAGATCAACTACCTGTACCTGGTCATGCCGGTCCGCATCTAGCGCTGCGCCATGACCATGTTCGCCCGCGATCTTTCCGTCGCGCACTACCGCAGCTTCGATAGCTATCGCCTTGCCCTGGACGAGGGCGTGACGATACTTGCGGGACCCAACGCGGCGGGAAAGACCAATCTCATAGAGGCGCTGCAGCTGCTGACGAGCGGCGCCTCGTTTAGGCATCCGACCGCAGCCGAGCTCGTCCATGACGGCGTGGGCTCGTGCAAGATCGAGCTGAGGCTCGAGGGCGACGGCCGCGTGCTTGATATGGGATTGAGCGCGGAGGACGGTAAGCGCTCGTTTAGCCGCAACGGCAAGAGATGCTCTGCCGCTGGTGTGCGCGGGGTTCTGCCGAGCGTGCTGTTTTGCCCCGACCATCTGGACATGGTTAAGCGAGGCGCCAGTGTGCGCCGAGCCGCCCTCGATGACTTTGGCATGCAGCTGAGCGCACGCTATGCCGATCTTGCGAGCACCTATGGGCGCTGCGTGACCCAGCGTAACGCCTTGCTCAAGGAGACCTGGTGCTGCCGCGAGATGCTCGGCGCGTGGAACGATTCGATTGCCCGCGCGGGCTCGGCCCTGCTCGTGCACCGGTTGGCTCTGCTCGACCGGCTGGCGGGCCATGTGCACACTGCCTACGGGCAAGTGGCGTCCGGCGAGGCTGCCAACGTGACCTATGCGTCCACGCTGGGGGATTTGCCCCAGGTCGAGGATCGCGAAGAGCTGAAGGGTTGGGCGTACGAGCGCATGCTGGCTGCCCTTGACGAGCATGCCGACGAGGAAATTCGCCGCGGCGTGACGTTGGTGGGACCGCATCGCGACGAGATCGAGTTCACCGTGGCTGGTCGCTCCGCCCGTTCATTTGCCAGCCAAGGACAGCAGCGCACGCTGGTACTGTCCTGGAAGGTGGCCGAGGTGGCCGTGGCTCGCGATGTCCTGGGCACCGCCCCGCTGCTGCTTTTGGACGACGTGATGAGCGAGCTCGACGGCGAGCGTCGCGGCGCTTTCCTGCGGCTGATCGGCGATGATATCCAGACGGTCATAACTACGACCAACCTGGGGTACTTTACCGATGACCTGCTTGATCGAGCCAAGGTGGTGAGCATGGGTGAGACGTGCTAATTACGAGCGCGAGAGCGAGACAGTCGCCTTCAGTGGATTTTTGAACGCAGAGCGCCAGCGCATCCTGGCGGCTGCAACGCCTAAGCGCCGTGCGCAGATGGAGGCCGCCGAGGAGTCGCGCGCGGTCTATCGCGCATGGAACGCGGTGTGCTCGGGCACGCGCGAGGGACGGCATGTGACGGGGCTGCGCTACCTGCCCGAGTCCAATGAGCTGCTGGTGTATCTCGACTCGCCCTCGTGGACGCAGGAAATGACGCTGTTGCGCGAGATCATCCGTGCGCGCATGGAGCGCGCCGGTGCGCATGTGGACGGCCTGGTGTTCAAAACCACCGCGCCCGGTCACACGCCGCCCGCCGCCAAGGAGCGCCTGCGCCAGGCGACGGCCGAGCGACCGCCGGCCCCGCACGCCGACCTAAGTGAGGCCGAGCGTACCGAGATCGAGCGCCAAGTGGCGCCCATCGAAGACCAAAAACTGCGCGAGGCCCTCGAGAATGCCATGAGAGCCAGTGCCGAGTGGGCCAAGGGCGTGCAAAGCAAAAAAGAGCCTTAAATCGCATCTGGTGGCCTTGTAGAGCCAAATACCCTCGTTCCCGAGGGTATTTTTTTACGATAAACTAGTAAGGCTGTACACATTTTCTTGACTGAAGGAGGACGTGTGGCAAACGAAAACGATTACGATGGCGGCGAGATTAAGATTCTCGAAGGTCTCGAGGCCGTTCGTAAGCGCCCGGGCATGTATATCGGCTCGACGAGCGCCAGCGGTCTGCATCACCTGGTGTGGGAGATCGTTGACAACTCCGTCGACGAGGCCATGGCCGGTTTCTGCACCGAGATCCAGGTGACGGTCCACGCCGACAACTCCATCACGGTCGTCGACAACGGGCGCGGCATCCCCGTCGACGAGCACCCTGTTAAAAAGATCCCGACGCTCGAGGTCGTCATGACGATCTTGCACGCCGGCGGTAAGTTCGATAACTCGGCCTATAAGGTCTCGGGCGGCCTGCACGGCGTGGGCATCTCCGTCGTCAACGCACTGTCCAAGCGCGTGGTCGTTCAGGTTCGCCGCGATGGCAACACCTACGAGATGGAGTTCTCGCGCGGCAAGACCGTCAAGAAGATGGAGGTCGTGGGCACCTCGGATTCAACGGGCACCACCGTCACCTTCTGGCCCGACGACGAGATCTTCGAGACCTGCATCTACGATTTCGATACGCTGCACAACCGTCTGCAGGAGACGGCGTTCCTCAATAAGAACCTTAAGATTGTGCTGACCGACGAGCGCGAGGCGACTCCCCACGTGGAGGAGTTTTGCTACGAGGGCGGCATCATCGACTTCGTCAAGTTCCTCAACGAGGGCAAGGACGTCCCCGAGGCCTTTAAGGAGCCCATCTACATCGAGGGTAAATCGGATCCGGACGCGCCTGTGACCAAGATGGGCGAGGTCGAGGTTTCCCTGCAGTGGAATAGCGGCTACGGCGAGAACGTCATGTCGTTCGCCAACGACATCTACACTCCCGAGGGCGGCATGCACCTTGAGGGCTTCCGCACCGCGCTCACCCGCGTAATCAACGATTACGCGCGCAAGCAGAACCTGCTCAAGGAAAAAGACGCCAACCTGACCGGCGACGATGTGCGCGAGGGCCTTTCGGCCGTTATCTCGGTCAAGCTGCCCGATCCTCAGTTTGAGGGCCAGACCAAGGCAAAGCTCGGTAGCTCCTATATGCGCGCGCTCACGCTCAAGATCGTGACCGACGGCCTCGCCGATTACTTGGAGGAGCATCCCAAGCCCGCCCGCGAGATTGTCAAGAAGGCGCAACAGGCCTGCAAGGCGCGCAACGCCGCCCGCAAGGCGCGCGAGGCGACCCGCCGCAAGAGCCTGCTCGAGACGGCGTCCCTGCCCGGTAAGCTCGCTGACTGCTCGGTGCGCGATGCCGAGCTGACCGAGCTCTTCATCGTAGAGGGTGACTCGGCAGGCGGTTCGGCCAAGGACGGCCGTCGCCGAGACATCCAGGCGATTCTGCCCCTGCGCGGCAAGATTCTGAACGTCGAACGCGTTGGTGACCATCGCGCGTTCTCGAGCGACACCATCCAGTCGCTGATTACCGCGATCGGCTGCGGTGTCACGACGAGTGCCGGCGACGGCGGCGACTTCGATATCACTAAGGCTCGCTACCACAAGATCATCATCATGACCGATGCAGACGTCGACGGTGCGCATATCCGCATCCTGCTGCTGACGTTCTTCTACAAGTACATGCGTCCGCTGATCGATGCCGGCTACGTCTATGTTGCCTGTCCGCCCATCTTTGGCATCAAGGTGCGCAACAAGATCTACTACGTGTATCCCAACGGCCGCCAGCCCGAAGACGAGATCCTGCGCGACACCATCCAGGGTCTGGGACTGAACCCCGACGATAACGACGAGGACGGCAAGGCCAAGGACGGCAAGATCACCAAAAAGCGCAAGGGCTATACCGTCCAGCGCTACAAGGGCCTGGGCGAGATGGACCCCAAGCAGCTTGCCTCGACGACGATGGACCCCAAGACCCGCATTCTGCAGCGTGTGTCGATCGAGGACGCCGTGGTGGCAGACCGCGCCGTGCGCGAGCTGATGGGTTCCGAGGTCGGCTATCGCCGCGAGTACATTGAAAAACATGCGCATGACGCGCGTTTCCTTGATGCTTAAGAGGAGGTAACGTGGCAGACGATATCAACAATAACGAGGGCATGGGCGAGGCCGGCGACGCCGGCATGCCCGACGATCTGAGGCGCCTGCTTGCCCGTGCTGAGCAGGGCGAGGACGGCGATCCGGACGCCTATAACCCCGATGCCGATGATGACGAGGAAGAGGACGACGGTGAGCTCGAGGAGAGCTTTGGCGAAGTCGACCGTGGCGCCTCGGCCGGCGAGGATATCAATGGCGGCCAGCTCCAGATTTCGGAGTTCGGTCGCGAGATGAAGCAGTCGTTTATCGAGTATTCGATGTCGGTCATCACGGCGCGCGCCCTGCCGGACGTGCGCGACGGCCTAAAGCCGGTGCACCGCCGCATCCTGTACGCGATGAACGAGAGCGGCATCTACCCCAACCGTCCGCACAAGAAGTCGGCCTGGACGGTCGGCGAAGTTATCGGTAAGTACCACCCGCATGGCGACTTCGCGGTCTACGAGGCCATGGTCCGCCTGGCGCAGTGGTTCTCCATGCGCACGCCGCTTATCGACGGTCACGGCAACTTCGGCAACATCGACGGCGACGGCGCGGCAGCCATGCGTTACACCGAGAGCCGCCTGGCCAAGCCCGCCATGGAGCTGCTGCGTGACCTGCAGAAGGATACCGTCGACTGGCAGCCCAACTACGACGAATCACTCGCCGAGCCCGTGGCACTGCCTGCGCGCTTCCCCAACCTGCTGGTCAACGGCAGCCAGGGCATCGCCGTCGGCATGGCCACCAATATCGCCCCGCATAACCTCACCGAGGCGATCGAGGCAACCTGCTACCTGATCGATAATCCCGACGCTACTGTCGACGAGCTCATGCAGATCATGCCCGGTCCGGACTTCCCCACCGGCGCCATCATCATGGGCAGCGCCGGCATTAAGCAGAGCTACGAGACCGGCCGCGGCTCCATTACCGTGCGCGCCAAGGCCCACGTGGAATCCACCAAGACCGGCCGCAACCGCCTGGTCTTTACCGAGATTCCCTACATGGTCAACAAGGGCACCCTGCAGGAGAAGATCGCCCAGCTCGTCAACGACAAGCGCATCGAGGGCATCTCGGACATGCGCGATGAGTCCAACCAGAAGGGCATCCGTCTGGTCATCGAGCTCAAGAAGGGCGTCATTCCGCAGGTCGTGCTCAACAACCTGTATAAGTACACCTCGCTGCAGACGACCTTCGGCGCCAACAACCTGGCGCTCGTCAACGGCGTTCCCAAATGCCTGAGCCTGCGCGAGATGCTGCAGCACTACATCGATCACCAGGTCGACGTCGTCACCCGCCGCACCCGCTTCGACCTTAAGAAGGCCCAGGCCCGCGCGCATATCCTCGAGGGCTACCTGATGGCTCTCGACCATATTGACGAGGTCATCAGCATCATCCGTTCCTCGCAGACCGATTCCGAGGCCAGCAGCCGCCTGATCGAGCGCTTTGGCTTTACGCCCGAGCAGACCACGGCCATCCTCGAGATGAAGCTGCGCCGCCTGACCGGCCTGGAGCGCGACAAGATCCAAGAAGAGTTGGACGGCCTGCGCCGTGCCATCGCCTACTACGAGGACCTGCTGGCGCACGAGGAGAAGATCCTGGGCGTCATTAAGGAAGAGATGCGCGAGATCTCCAAGAAGTTTGGCGATAAGCGCCGCACCGAGATCAGCCAGGTCGAGAAGGACCTGGACGTCGAGGACCTCATTGCCGACGAGGACATGGTCGTGACCATCACCCACACCGGCTATGTCAAGCGCATCCCGGTGGCCGCCTACCGCGCCCAGAAACGCGGCGG
>CATWKM010000017.1:0-37765 GCA_958351385.1 uncultured Collinsella sp.
GGGAGTACATCGTGGAAATGACGTCGACGGTATCGGCGTTGCGGTCCTCCTCGTAATGGACCGGACGATCATCGAGCTCGTGAGCCTTGGCGTACATCGCGCGGATGTTGCAGCCATAGCCGCTCTCGTTGCCCATCGACCACATAATGATGCAGGCGTGGTTGCGCTCCTGCATCACCAGGCGCTCAATGCGGTCGACGTAGGCCGGCTCCCATGCCGGGTCGTCGGTGACCAGGGCGATATTGCCGATATTCTCGAAGCCGTGACTCTCCATATCGGTCTCGGCGACCAGCATGATGCCATACTCATCGCACAGCTCGTAGAAGCGCGGGTCATTGGCATAGTGAGAGGTGCGCACCGCGTTGATGTTGTGTCGCTTCATGAGCTCCAGGTCACGGCGCATGCGATCGAGGCCCACGGCGCGGCCCTTGTGATCGTCGTGATCGTGGCGGTTGACGCCATGCATCTTAAAGTAGGTGCCGTTGAGGTAGATATGATTGCCCTCGACCGTCACCTCGGCAAGGCCCTGGCGATGCGGAACGTACTCGCTGACCTCGTCACCGTCGTAGACCTCAAACGTAAGGTCATAGAGGAAGGGGTCCTCGGGGTTCCAGAAGTGGGCATCGGCAACGCTGCACTCGGCATGGCCGTCGACGCACTCGCCCGTAGTGACCACGTTCTCGCCATCGCTGAGCGTAAACACGACGCGGGTAGCGCCCTCGGCCACCGTATCGAGCGTGATCAGAGCGGCATCGCCCTCGCGGTGCGTGCGGAACCTAAAGTCGACCAGGTGCGCGGCGGGACGCTGCATAAGGTACACATCGCGGAAGATGCCCGAAGCCCACCACATGTCCTGATCCTCGATATAGCTGCCATCACTGTACTGCAGGACCTTGACCGCAAACAGGTTGTCGCCCTCGACGAGCGCGTCGGTCACGTCGAACTCGGCGGACAGACGCGAGCCCTTGGTCATGCCGATAAACTGGCCGTTGACGTACAGCTCGCCATAGCTCTCGATGCCGTCGAAGCGAATGATCTCGCGGGCGCCGGCAGGAACGGCGGGAAGGTTGACGATGCGCTGGTAGACGCCCGTGGGGTCGTCGGAGGGAACGAACGGCTGATCCACCGGAAACGGGAAACCCTCGTCGGTATAGGCAAGGTTGCCATAGCCGTCTACCTGCCACAGGTGCGGAACCTCCACGTGATCCCACTCGGACTTGTACGTGGAGAGCTCCTCGTTGGAGACGGCAGCAGGCCCCTCAAAGAGGCGGAACTGCCACGAGCCAGACAGCTGAACAAACCCGCGCGACAGCTCGCGGCTGTACGTAGCAGCGAGATCGGCGGTCTCATAACCCATAAAGTACGCATGGGGTGCCAGGCGGTTCCTGTGGGTGAGCGCTTGGTTTTCCCAATCGTTAATGGCGTCCATGGTGATGCTCCTTCGTCATCGTAGTGATTCTTGTGCAACCGGTTGTCCTTATCTTACGGGCGATGCAAAAAACTGTGCAACCGGTTGTCCGCTGAACGGTCGATTTGGCCGGATTAACGGTGCAACCGGTTGTACAACCGCAACACTTATGTCACCCTGAATATCGAAACCCAACGCAAAACATCGTTCTTAAGCTCGTAGGCAACCGCCACGCCCGCTGATATCTCACCCACACGAGACGTATTCGATTGCGGCTTGGTTGCAAAACGACACCTGTCACCGGATATCATGAACGCTGTTCAGGTGCACTATAGTAAGCTGTATCCGCACCAGCCCGTATCAGTGACAACATCGACCGCATTTTCCAGGAGACGCCATGACTCAGCCAGTTCGCACCGCACCTACGCTTGCCGAGGTTGCCGCAGCTGCCGGCGTGTCGCGCTCCACGGCATCGCGCGCCCTCAACGATTCGCCCCGCATTAGCGAGGAAACCAAAAAGCGCGTCCGTGCGGCGGCCAAGAAAGTCAATTTTGTCCCCAACGCTCGCGGCCGAGCGCTCGCTGTCGGGCGCACGGAAATCATCGCCGTGCTCGTGACCGAGCCCCTGAGTGAGCTCTTCAGCGACCCCACCTATAGCGAATTTTTGAGCGGCATTACCGAGGAACTGTCGGAGTCGTCCTATCTGCCCGTTATCTTGCAGGCGTCTTCTACGCATGAGCGCAACCGCGCACGCGAGCACTTTGAGCGCCGCTCGTTCGACGCCGTGATCGACGTCTCCCCTTACAAGGGCAGCGAGCTGCTCGAGGTGCTGCGCGAGCTGGGCGTACCCACCGTGTTGTGCGGCCAGCTCGAGGGCCACCCCTATCGCGATGTGTTCTCGACAGTCTACTCTGACGACGAAGAGGGTGGACGCTTTGCGGCACTCGCTATGAAAGAGCGCGGGCGCAAAGATATCGTCGCCGTGTTGGGGCCGCAAGACAACCCCGCTGTTGTCGACCGCCTGCGCGGCTACCGCACCGTCCTGGGCGAAGACCTCCCGGGCGCAAACGTTATCTATACCGGCTGGAACAGCGGAGACGGCTATCAGGCCATGCACCAGATCCTCGCGCGCAAGATTGCTTTCGATGGCGTGCTCTGCGGATCGGACCGTATCGCGGCTGGCGTCATCACCGCACTCAACGAGGCAGGCCTATCCGTTCCGGAGGACGTTTCTGTCGTCGGCTTCGACGATCACGAGATTGCGGCGTGCTGCGTCCCCGCGCTCACGACCGTCCGCCAGCCCCTGCGCGAAGAAGGCCACATGGCCGCCAACATTGCGCTCGACATGATCAAGGGTGCCGAGCCCACCACCTCTGTGATGCACATGCAGCTCGTTCAGAGAGACTCGCTGTAGGAAACTGGGCCGGGCTTTTCGCCAGACAGTTGTTGCGGAAAGCCTGCCCCGTTTTGAGCGCTCATTCTGGGGCACAGTTTCCGTTATACCGCTCAAGCGGAAACTGTGTCCCATTATTTTGCCGAATTCTGGGTCGCGCTTTCCCAGAGGATTCCCTTTGGGAAAGCGCGACCCGTTCTGGACACAGATTCCGGGTCGCAGTTTCCGCGACGTCCGGTCACCCCATGCCCTCACAATCTCGGCGTATAAAAAACGAGGGAAGGCACGCGTCCTTCCCTCGTTGCAAGCAATTTGTGGCCGCTCGCCTACATCAAGCGCAGGCTGACGTCCTTGAGCTGGGCGCCGCTAACGGCACTCGGGGCGCCCGACATGAGGTCGGAGCCGCTGGCCGTCTTGGGGAACGCCATAACGTCGCGGATGGAGTCGGAACCGGTGAGCAGCATGCACACGCGGTCCAGGCCCAGAGCAAAACCGCCCATCGGGGGCGCACCAAACTTGAGCGCCTCCATGAGGAAGCCGAACTGCGACTCGGCGCGCTCCTCGGTAAAGCCCAGGAGCTTGAGCATGGACATCTGCATCTCGGCGTTGTGGATACGCATACCGCCGCCGCCGGCCTCAAAGCCGTCCATGACAAAGTCGTAGGTGCACGAACCGGCTGCCAGCGGGTCGGCCTCGATCTTGGCGATGTCGGTCTCGGTCGGCAGGGTGAAGGGCTGGTGCTCGGCAGCGTAAGCCTTACGGTCCTCGTCCCAGTGGAACAGCGGGAAGTTGACGACCCACAGGAAGTCGTGGCCCTCGCGCTTGATCTCGAGCGCGTTAGCCATGTGGGAACGCATGCCGCCCAGGATCTCGTCGGAGAGCAGGCGCGGGCCGGCGGCGAACATCACAAGGTCGCCGGGCTCGACGTCCATGCGCTCGCGCAGGGCGGCCATCTCCTCGTCCGAGAAGAACTTGACGATGGGGCTGTTGATGGAGCCGTCCTCGCGGAATGCGATCCAGGCCAGGCCCTTGGCGCCAAACGTGGAAGCCACGCCGGCAAGCTTATCGATCTTGGCGCGAGCCCAGGCACCGGCGCCCTTGGCGTTGATGGCCTTGACGACAGAGCCCTCCTCGTTCGCGGCAGTCGCAAAGACCTTGAACTTGGAGTTGGCGAAGATGTCGGTCAGGTCGACCAGGTGCATGCCATAGCGGGTATCGGGCTTGTCGGAGCCATAGGTGTCCATGGCCTCCCAGTAGTCCATGCGACGCAGCGGCGTGGGCATCTCGACACCCATGCGGCCGAAGGCATCGGCAAGAACCTCTTCGAGGGCGCTCATAACGTCGTTCTGGTCCACGAAGGACATCTCGATATCAACCTGGGTGAACTCGGGCTGACGGTCGGCACGCAGGTCCTCGTCGCGGAAGCACTTGGCAACCTGGTAGTAGCGCTCGACGCCACCGACCATAAGCAGCTGCTTCAGGAGCTGCGGAGACTGCGGCAGGGCGTAGAAGTTGCCCGGCTGGATACGGCTGGGGACGATGAAGTCGCGGGCGCCCTCGGGCGTGGACTTGAACAGGGAGGGCGTCTCGACCTCCATGAACTCACGGTTGTGCAGCGCCTCGCGAATGGCAAAGGTAAAGTCGGAGCGCAGCTTGAGGTTGGCCATCATCTCGGGACGACGGAGGTCCAGATAGCGATAGCGCAGGCGGGTGTCCTCGCTGGTCTCGATGCCGTCCTCGATCTGGAACGGCGGGGTGACGGAAGTGTTGAGCACCTCGGCATGATCGGTCAGGACCTCGATCTCGCCGGTCGCGAGCTTGGTGTTGGTGGTCTCCTCGCCACGGGCGCGCACGACGCCGTGAATCTTGATGGGCCACTCGGGACGCATGGTCTCGGCGATCTTAAAGGCATCGCCGTCGGAGTGCTCGGGGTCGAAGGTGAGCTGCGTGATGCCCTCACGGTCGCGAAGGTCGCAGAAGATAAGGCCGCCGTGGTCGCGGCGACGGCTCACCCAACCGGTGAGGGTGACCTCTTCGCCCACGTTCTCGAAGCGAAGCTCGCCGCAGGTACGGGTGTGCATGGAATGCTCATCGATGGGACGGGTCTGGCTCATACCAGTGATCCTCCTTTATGGATCTGTGCCGCCCCGTGTCGTTCCGGGCGGCGTCGTACAGATTTGCCCAGCCTGCGTAAACCGCGCAGCCAGACATGGCGTTCTATCTTATCGCACTCGCGTCGATGTGCCGCGAAAAAGTGGCTCCTGCCCAAAGACTTGACGGAGACGAAACAATTGACGCGCCGCGACACCCGCCCGCGCTCGTCACGTGCGACAATATGCCCCAATAAAACAGCACTCGGAAAGGCCCGCCATGACTGCACGCCTCATCGTTATGGATATCGACTCCACGCTCATCAACCAGGAGGTCATCGACCTGTTGGGCGAAGAGGCCGGCGTGGGCGAGCAGGTGGCACAGATCACCGAACGCGCCATGCGCGGCGAGCTTGACTTTAAGCAGGCGCTCGAGGAGCGCGTGAGGCTGTTCGCCGGCCTGGACGAGAGCGTGTTCGAGCGCACCTTTAAGCGCGTGACATTTACCCCCGGCGCGTTGGAGCTTGTGCGCTCGGCACACAGCAAGGGTTGGAAGGTCGGCGTCGTGAGTGGCGGCTTTCACGAAGTCGCCGATAAGATCGTGGCCGCCGCGGGCATCGACTTTTGCCTGGCCAATCGTCTGGAGGTCGTGGACGGCAAGCTCACCGGTAAGTTGGCTGCCGACATTGTGACCAAGGAGTCCAAGCTCATCCAGCTGCTGGACTGGGCAGTTGAGTGCGGCGTCGATATGGCCCACACCGTCGCGATCGGCGACGGTGCCAACGACATCCCCATGATTCAGGCCGCGGGCACGGGCATCGCGTTTTGTGCCAAGCCCAAGACGCGCGAGGCCGCCCCGTTTGCCATCGACGAGCGCAATCTGATGCTCGCCATGGACATCATCCTGCGCGACTAGCCAATCCGTCTAGCAATTGAATCAGTCTGTCCTATAGTTTCCGAACAATTCTGTCTTAGTGTTCGGAAACATACCCTTTGAGTGCTAAACTTTGCGCCGTCGAAGGGAACATATATGGATAAGCGAGATCTAGAGCAGCTGCTGAGCGATGTTGCCGGCGGAGCAGTCACCCCTGCCGACGCCCTCACGCGCATCCAGACGGCTCCGACCGCTGATTTGGGCTTTGCGCAGCTCGACCTTTCGCGCGGGGTGCGCCAGGGAGCCGGCGAAGTTGTCTACGGCGCCGGTAAAACCGCCGAGCAAATTGCCGCCATTATCAAAGCATTACTCGATGCCGGCCAGGAGCGCATCCTGGTCACGCGCCTGGACGACGAAAAGGCAGCCCGCACCTCGGAGCTCCTCGGCAACGGCATCGACCTGGGATATGTCCCGGACGCCCAGCTCGCCCTCGTGGGTGGCAAGCCCTCCCCCAACGGCAACGGACGCATCGTCGTCGCCTGCGCCGGCACGAGCGACCTGCCCGTCGCCGAAGAGGCGGCACTGACGGCCGAGTTCTACGGCAACGAGGTCGATCGCCTCTACGACGTGGGTGTCGCCGGCTTGCACCGCCTGCTCGCTCATGCCGAGGAACTTGCCCAGGCGCAGGTGGTCATCGCCATCGCCGGCATGGAGGGCGCCCTGGCGAGCGTTGTCGGCGGTCTTGTGAGCTGTCCGGTCATCGCCGTTCCTACCAGCGTGGGGTACGGCGCGAGCTTTGGTGGCGTAGCCGCGCTGCTCGCCATGCTCAACTCCTGCGCCAGCGGCGTTTCGGTCGTCAATATCGACAATGGCTTTGGTGCCGCCTACCAGGCAAGTCTTATCAATCATCTGAGCGCCGGCACGTCCAGCGCCCGTTAAGGAGCATTTCATGTCCAACCATCAGCACACGCTTATCATCGACGGCACCTCGGGCATCAGCGGCGACATGACCGTCGCGGCCCTGCTCGACCTGGGCGCCAGCGAGGAGCATCTGCGCGAGCAGCTCGCCACACTGCCGGTCGACGGCTTTGAGATTGCCGTTACACGCGCAAACAAGCATGGCATCGACACCTGCGACTTTGACGTTCAGCTGGCAGAGGAGCTCGAGAACCACGACCACGACATGGCCTGGCTCTACGGTAACAAAGCAGCTGCCGAGCACACACATGAGCATGAGCACTACCATCATAATCATGGCGAGCATGAACACGAGCACTGCCACGAGCATGACCATGAGGCCCACGGTCATGGCCACGAGGGTCACCATCACGCCCACGGCCATCACCACCGTTCTTTGGCGGACGTCACCGCCATCATCGATGGCTCGCAGCTAAGCGATGGCGCCAAGCGTCGCGCGATCGCCATCTTTACCGCGCTCGCCGCCGCCGAGGCCAAGGCCCACGGCAAAACGCCCAAGACCGTCATGTTCCACGAGGTGGGCGCCGTCGACTCCATCGTCGACGTCTGCTCTGTCGCCATCTGCCTCGATGACCTTGGTATTGAGGACATCGTGGTCGAGTCGCTCTCCGAGGGTCACGGTACCATCCGCTGTGCCCACGGTCTCATGCCCATTCCCGTCCCCGCTGTCGTCAACCTGTGCCAGGCGGGCAATATCGCCCTCACGCCCGCACCGGTCGCCGGCGAGCTCGTGACGCCCACGGGTGCCGCCATCGTCGCCGCACTGCGCACGTCCGAGCACCTGCCAGCCCGCTACCGCATCGAGGCCGTCGGCTACGGCGCTGGCAAGCGCCCCTACGAGGGCTGCTCTGGCACGCTCCGTTGCCTGCTTGTTCACGTGGATGCATAGCTATGGATGCCCGCAAGGCAAAAAGCCGCGCCGCCATCGTCGCGGCGTTCTCCGAGCTGCTGCGCGAAGAGGACTACGGCAAGATCACCGTCGGCGACATCATCGCTCGCGCCCATGTGGGTCGGGCCACGTTCTACGGCCTCTTCAAGAGCAAAGATGACCTACTGTCCGAACTCGTGAGCGACATCTGCACCCACGCCCTCGACGACGATGGCACACCGCTCGATGATCCGCTCGTACAAGTCGAGCATATCCTCAACAACCTCTGGGAACGCCGCCAGGGCGTACGAGCCCTCGTAGCCGGCGCCGGTTCACGCGTCTTCGCCGACTGCTTACGCAAGACCATCATGTCACGAGCAGCCGGAACCGTCCCCACCGACCCAAACGGCCCCGCCGCCACCATGGACCGAAGCTTCCTCCTCCACCACATAGCCTCAAGCTTCGTAGGAATGGTCCAATGGTGGGCCTGGCACAACTTCCAAGCAGATAAGGCCGAAGTAGCCAAAGACTACCTCTCAGCCATAAAACCCCTCTTCAACTAAGTAAACCCCTCATCCCAAAGTTCCGCCCCAACCAAAAGCACAATCCATCCCAAAGTATCGACAACAGCCCAACGCCCCTACCAGCAACAAGCCCCTCCCATCCAAATTCAGATATATATGTTGGGTTGCTTGTACGAACGCAACAAAGGCCCAGCAGCTGGCCGCATGGGGTAACTTCCCAGCGCATTCCGCAGGACGCAAAAAGGCTCGCCGCACGAAGTGCGCAGCGAGCCTTTTTGCATGTCCGAGGACGCGCTGGGAAGTTACCCCATGCGGCCAGCGGACAACTATGTAGCCTTGGACTAGAACATGCCCAAGAAACCATGCACAAACAGTGCAGCCACGATGGCACCGACAAACGGAGCGATGCCAGGAACGAGCAGGCCGTACTTCCAGTTGTTGTCAGCCTTGTTCTTGATCGGCAGCACCTGATAGGCCATGCGAGGACCAAGGTCACGAGCCTGGTTCATGGCGAAGCCGGTGATGCCGCCCATGCCCATGCCGACAGCCCAAACGATCAGGCCGACGCAGATTGCGAGCATCAGAACGTTCTCGCCGGCGCGGCTAGCGGCAGCAAGGATGGCGCTGATGAACACGAAGGTGCAGATAGCCTCGCAGAAGAAGTTACGAGCATAGTTCGTGCCCTCGGTGGTGGGGTTGGTCGAGAAGATGTTGCGCTGGGCAATGGGGTCGACGACGTCCTCGGAAGCCTTGAACTCATCGGCATACATAAACCAAGCGATCACGGCACCCACAAAGCCGCCGAGCATATCGGCAAGCATGAAGGGGATGCAGTTGCCCCACGGCACCAGGCCGACGATGCACTGGGCAAGCACCATGGCGGGGTTCATGCACACAGCGCCACCAAAGACAAACAGGCAGACCGAGATGCCAAAGGACCAGGTGGTGATGGCAAACATATGGCCGGAGCCCTGATACTTGGTGCCCTTAAGCACGGTATCGCAGTGAACACCCACGCCAAAGACGATCATGAGGGCCGTTGCGCCGAATTCGCAGAGGAGTTTGGTAAGCATAAAACCTTATCTTTCTTGTCGGTTATAAACGATTCGTTTAAGCCGCGCGCTAGTGCTGTGCGACAACAACACCCAGGCCATCGGGGATGACGGCGACCTTGGCATCGGCACCCTTCATCTCAAAGGCGAGCTTGAGCGCTTCCTCGATAGTGTTGACCGGCGTCATGTGCATATCCTTGAGCATCTGGTGATCGCACAGGTCGGTGACCATGATCACAGGGTGATGCGCCAGGATGCGGGCAAAGATCTGGCTCGTCCACTGATCGGGCAGGGTCTCGTCCTTAGGACGGTCGATGCAGGCGCGCTCAAACTCTGCCGGATCGTTGTCGGCGATGTTGTGATAGAAGCCCTCGCCACCGTGACCGTCGGCACAACCGGCGACGTCGATGATCACGCCGCCCTCGGGAAGCGTGGCCTCGGCAGCGCACATGCCCTTCACGGCCTGATAGATGTTCTGATCGAGCGGGTAGCCGCCGTTGGTGGTGATGGCAATCTCGCACTCGACGGGCTCAACGCCGGCAAGGCTCTTCACGAACTCGCAGCCAGCCTCGTGCGCCTTGTGGATGTCGCCGGCAAAGGAGCCAATGACCTCGTGCTTGCCGTTGAGCACCACGTTGAGCACAAAGGCAAGGTGAGCCATCTCGGCGGCGGCAAACATGTCCTCGCTCACGTGGTTGTGGCACAGGTTGCCGGCACGCGAGTGGGAATCGTTCACAAACTGACCGTTGTGGTTGTACATGATGGTCTTGTAGCTGGCGATGCCAGGCAGGACGGACTTGCGGCTACCAGAGAAACCGGCAAAGAAGTGCGGCTCAATAAAGCCCTCGGCAAGCAGCAGATCGCAATCGGCAGCGATCTTGTTGATGATGCACTCGCCACCAGAAGGCAGGGTGCCGATCTTTTTCATCATGCTGTCGTCGGTCGCGACATGCATGACGATCTCCTCGTTGGCAACGATCTCCTCGCCGTACTTGTTGACGAGCTCCTCGTGCGTCGAGGGGCGATGCATGCCGGTCGCGACCAGGATGCGCACACGTGCCTCAGGAGCGGCAGCGTGGATGTGATGCAGCAGAATAGGCATCGTCACACGCGAGGGAACGGGACGCGTATGGTCGGAGCTAATGATGACGATATCCTTCTTGCCAGCACAAAGCTCCTCGAGCGAAGGCGAGCCATAAGGGTTGGCAAGCGACTCCTCTACCAGCTCTTCCTGAGATTTTGTAGTCTTAAACTCGTTTTGATGACCTTCCATCACACCCGCGAAGTTCTTATCCTCGAGCTCCAGATGCAACGTTTTGTGGTCAAACGGCAGTTCACATTCAAACAATGATGAGCGCCCTCTTCCTTTCAACTGACACACTAGATAAACCGTTGGAAGGATACGCCGCTCACCGAAAAACACCACCGTCCACCGACTCATTAACACAACGTTCATATTTGACCCACAACAAAACAACCGCGATCCCAAACGGGACCGCGGCCGCTACAGTCGTAAATCGAGAAGCGCCACATGCATCTCAATCCCAATCGATAAGACGCGAGGCGCGAAGCGCCAAACGCGCCGCCGGGACAAGCCCCATCCAAAACGCGCGAAGCGCGCCATTATTCCCCCAGCCAGTAATCCGCCGAAGACCGGACATCGCAGGGCCCGCCATTAGTTTACTTTTAGGCACACTCCGCAGGACGCAAGAAGCCCTCGCCGCACGAAGTGCGCAGCGAGGGCTTCTTGCATGTCCGAGGACGTGCCTAAAAGTAAACTAATGGCGGGCCCGGACGACTACAGGGCTATCGATTACCCCGTGTTCTGCAGTCCTGCCGAGACGCCGGTCACAGTCGAAAGAATCAGGCTCATGTACTCGGCCTTCTTCTCCTCGGCCATCTCGTCCTGGTTCATACGCACCTCGCGAAGGGCGCGGACCTGGGCGATGGACAGGGCGTCGACGTAGGGGTTGCGCACGCGGACAGCGCAGCCAAGCACGCGGCGGCGCTGTAGCGGCCACTCGTCACCGACGATGGCAAGGACCCACTTACGGGTGAGCTGCATCTCGGTGAAGACCTTCTCGGACAGATCCTGGCGATCGCCCAGGTGCAGATACATCTTGGCAATGCGCTGGTCGGTCTTAGCGATCGACATCTCGATGTTGTCGATAAAGGTGCGGAAGAACGGCCACTCCTGGTAGGCAGCCTTGAGCTGATCAAGGTCGCCAAGCTGCTCGCAGGCAGTACCCAGGCCGTACCAAGCGGCCAGATTGATGCGCGCCTGGCTCCAGCTGAAGATCCACGGAATGGTACGCAGGTCGTCGAGCGACTTGGCGCCCAGGCCGCGCTTGGCGGGACGCGAGCCGATCGGCAGCAGACCGACCTCGGTCAGCGGCGTCACGGTCGAGAACCACGGTGTAAAGTCCTCGGTGTTCAGCAGGTCCAGATAGCGCTCATGGCTTACGGCGTTGAGCTTCTCGGCCATATCCCAGAACTTCTGCGTGGTCTCGGTGTTGGTCTTCTCGACACTCGGGGCCGACTGCAAAAGCGTTGCGGCGGCAACGGACTCAACATGGCGCTGAGCCAGCGTGCGGTTGCCGTAACGGGCAAAGATGACCTCGCCCTGCTCGGTGAGCTTAAAGAAACAGTTGACCGAGCCCTTGGGCTGCGCCAGCACGGCCTTGTTGGCCGGGCCGCCGCCACGGCCCACGGCACCGCCGCGACCGTGCATGAGCACCAGGTCGATATCGTTCTTCTCGGCCCACTTGGCGATGCGCTCCTGCGCGGAGTGCAGCGCGAGCATGGCCGTGGTAGGACCGGCGTCCTTGGAGGAGTCGGAATAGCCCAGCATGACCTCCATGCGGCGGTTGGTCTGGGCAAGGCGCTTTTGCACCACGGGCAGCGTAAGCATCTGGTCGAGCACGTCGACGCAGCCCTCGAGGTCCTCGAGCTGCTCGAACAGCGGGATCACGTCGAGCTCGGGGACATCCTCTTCGTGTGCAAAGGACAGGTGGGCCAGCTCAAAGACGTCGGCCACATGCTGGGCGCTCTTGGTAAACGAGATGATGTAGCGGTGCGCCATCTTCTTGCCGTAACGCTTTTGGATGGAGCCGATAGCGCGGAAGGTGTCGATGACCTCGCGCGTCATGGGCTGCAGGTCGCCATGGATACCGTTCTCGTGGATATCCTTGAGGGCGCGGGCGTGCACCACGGAGTGCTGACGGAACTCCATCTCGACCATATGGAAGCCGAAGGACTCGACCTGCCAGATGATGGTCTGGACCGGGCCGTAGGCAGCACGGACGGCACCGCAGGCGGCCAGCGAGCGCTGGACGACGCGCAGGTCCTCCAGGAACTCATCGGCGCTGTGGTACATGGTGTCGGTGATGCGACGGACGGTGGCGTTGAGTCGGTCTGCCATGACGAGCATGACGGCGCGATGCGGCTCGTGCTCGGAGATCAGCTCGGCGCGTGCCGTGTACTGGGTGCTCATCTCGACCTGATGGTTCCACAGGTTGATGAGCTCGGCAGACGGCTTGCTGTAGGTGGCCTCGAGCGTGAGGTTGCGGCCGATGCGGCGGCACTTGTCCTCGAGCTTGAGCACCATATGGGTGAAATACTTGGCGGCGACCTCACGGCTCACCTTGGCGGTGACGTTGGGGTTACCGTCGCGGTCGGAACCGATCCAGCTGCCGGGATGGAAGAACGCCGGGCACAGTGGCGGCACGGTACCGGCCTTGTCGCCCAGCACCCAGTCGTCAAAACGACGATAGATGACGGGAATGACGTCGAACAGCGTGTTATCGAAGATGTCGATGATGGTATCGGCTTCCTCGACCGGCGTGGGCTTCTTGAGCGCGATGGGGCTCGTACGCACCAGGGCGTCAATCTCCTGCAGCATATGGCGCTCGTTCTCCACCAGGTCGGAGCCGCCCAGACGCGGACGCTCCTCCAGCAGGTTGGAGATACGGCGAATCTTGCCCTCGACGGCCTTACGACGGGCCTCGGTGGGATGTGCGGTAAAGACAGGGTGGAACTCGAGCTTGTCGAGCAGCTCGTTGGCGCCCTCGACACCCATCTCGTTTACCAACTGGTGATAGGCGACGGTGAGTTCGTTGGCGGGATCGACCTCGGTATCGGTCGACGCACCTGCCTCGCGCTCGCGCAGCTGCGCCACGCGGTAGTTCTCCTCCGACAGGTTTGCCAGATGGAAGAAGCTCGTAAAGGCGCGGACGATAACCTGCTGCTTATCGAGCGGCAGACTGTCGATCAGATCAACGACCTCGCGAAACGCCACGGCGGTGGGCTCGTCGGCAGTGGGCACGCCCTGCTCGTCGACGGACTCGTCGGCAGCACGGGTGCCGGGGTTTCCGGCATTGGCCACAATTTCGGCTGTCAAAATCTTGTCGAACAGGTCCGCGATCTCGGGATCATACTCGCTAAGCACACGGCGCTCCAGGCGCAAGAACAGCGCCAGATTGTCGCGCAGCTCCTCGGGGATCTCGATCTCGGCGAGACGCTCCTTGGATTCGGCATTCGAGCCGATTCGGTTAACGAGGCGGTTGACCACGGCAGCGACGCGCGCCGCGGCTTCGGGTACAGACTGGTTGCTTAGGTTCTCAGCCACGTTTCCTCCCATTCCTCCTTCTATGCACGTAACATGCGGTATTCATTATAGGCGCTTGCGAAATACTTTCGACACTGATTGCGCTTTACCACACAAAAGTATTTTCTGCATTGCAAGGGTTTTTGCTCTAAATGGTCGTATTTCTCGGTGGACGGCATACACAAACGGGGGCATTCCGCATAAATGCGAAACACCCCCGTAACAATCGCTCGCCGCGAGTGGGACGTGTTAGCGGACCCGCAGCTCAAAATGATGCGCTACAGGCGCTCGCGAACCGCCTCGACAACGTTGGCCAAATCGACCAGCACCTCGTCATGGCTCTCCATGTCGCGCACCTTGACCTTGCCGGCGGCAAGCTCGTCGCCACCCAGGACCAAAATGAGCTTGGCGCCCACCTTATCGGCCTGCTTGAACTGAGCTTTGAGCGAACGACCCTGGTAGTCGGCCTCGGTCACGATGCCTGCGGCGCGAAGCTCCTGCGTGATGGCAAAGACGTTCTGGCGCAGCTCCTTGCCGGCATTGGCGACGTAGACGCACGGGGCCTCCTCGGCACCCAAGTCGTTACCAAAGGCCTGAAGGGCCAGCAGGGCGCGCTCAAAACCGACAGCGAAGCCGACGCCCGCCGTGGGCTTGCCACCCTCGAGCTCGACCAGACCGTCATAGCGACCGCCGCCACCAATGGAGCCGACACCGGCGCCGGGAGCCTCGACCTCAAAGACGGTACGGGTGTAGTAGTCCAGACCACGCACCAGTGTGGGATCCTCGACATACTCGATACCGGCGGCATCCAGATAGCGCTTGACCTGCTCGTAGTGCTCGCGGCACTCGTCGCACAGGTTGTCGCCCATCAGCGGCGCGTCGGCCATGATCTCGCGGCAGTGGTCGTTCTTGCAGTCGAAGGCACGCAGCGGGTTGAGCTCGGCGCGCTCGCGGCACTCGTCACACATCTCGTCAGCGTGATCGAGGATAAACTGCTTGACCTGCTCGCGGTAAGCCGGACGGCACTGAGCGTCGCCCATCGAGTTAATGAGCAGACGGAGCTTGGAAAGATCGAAGCCCAGGCGCTTGTAGAACTCCATGAGCATGATGATGCACTCGGCGTCTGCCGCCGGATCGGGAGCGCCGAGCCACTCGATACCCACCTGGTGGAACTGACGCAGGCGGCCCTTCTGGGGACGCTCGCCGCGGAACATGGCCTCGGCGTAGTAAGCCTTAAACGGCGTGGAGCCCTGGGGCACCAGGTTGTTCTCCACGACTGCGCGCACCACACCGGCCGTGCCCTCGGGACGAAGCGCCAGGCGCTGCTTGGGCTTGAGTTTTGTGTCGGTGCCCTCGGTAAAGACGCGCTCCAGGTTGGCGCCGCTAAAGACGCGGAACATCTCCTTGCGAACGACGTCGGTCGACTGGCCGATGCCGTGGACAAAGACGTCCACCTGCTCGATCGCGGGCGTCTCGATGGGCTTAAAGCCAAACGGCTCGAACACGCCGGCCGCAATCTGCTGCATCTTTTGCCAGGCGCGCATCTCGGCGCCGATAAGGTCGCGGGTTCCCTCCGCCTTCTGTGCCTGCATGGGCAAACACCTTTCTTTTGTATCGCGTCATAGATAGTGGACATTATACGGCACAAAGCAGCAACGCGGCGGCGCGTCTGACCGAACGAGGGTATGGGGGCTCGTTCGGCCAGACGCGCCGCCGCAGTTTGTGATCCCTTTTCCTCCGTCCCCTTCGGATTACGTGATCCCTTGGGGACGGAGGAAAAGGGATCATTTCGTAGACCCGTGGCTGCCCTGGAAACCGAATGACGGTACGAGCATCCATTCGGCTTCCAGGGCAGCCACGGGCAGAACAGACAAACAGGAATAGGCGGCGACCCGCTACTCCCCCGCCACGCTTGCGCGCAGCTTGGCGGCGATGGGCTCGGATGCCAGCAGGAACACGAGCATGACCACGGAGCACGCCAGGCACACGATCCAGGTGCTCGCAAAGGAGCCCGTGGCATCGAACAGCACGCCCGAGACGATAGCGCCCACGGTGCCGCCGACCATCTCGAGCGAGGTAATGGTGCCCGTGACCTTACCGAGGTCGGCCATGCCAAACTGCTTGGACGCGGCGATTGTAGGCGTGATGGTGCCCATGCACGTTCCAACACCAAAGCTCACAGCAGCGACAATAGGACCGAGGTCCGTCGTCGGGAAACACAGCGCCACGCAGGCGATAATGCACGCAACGGAGCCAAGGATATTGCCAAAGCGCAGGCCAAAGCGGTCATAGATCGCACCGAGCGAAATCTTGGCGATAACGACGGTAACCATATAGGCCGAAAGCACGGTACCCGCCCACATGGGATCGTGGCCGCCCGTGACGATCTTGGCGCCGTTGACGGTAACGCTCGTCATGTTGGTAACCTGGTTGGGCAGGATAGCGCCATTGACCAAGCCCATAAAGAGGAAGGCAACGACGAGCAGCCAAAACGCCGGGCTCTTCTTGATACGAGACCAGCCGACGCTAACCTCGGGGGCTGCCTTCTCGTTCTTATCACCCGTGGCAGAAGCAGACGGATCGCCCGGGTTCTCGCCGAGCGGCTTAAGGCCGATCTCGGAAGGCTTGGTGCGGAAGGAATAGGCCGTGATGGGCAGCGCCGCCACCATGCAGATAGCCGCGAGCACCAGGAAGGCGGAACGCCAGCCAACGCTCACGATGAGCGAGCTTACGATGGGAGACAGAATAGCGCCGCCAAAGCCCGAGCCCGAAAGTGCGATGGAGATGGCAAGGCCTCGCTTGGCCGTAAACCAGTTGGCGGTCACCAGGCTGATGAGCAGGCGGGTCGAGGCGACGGCAAAGCAGCCCGAGACGGCAAAGAGCACGTAGACCTGCCACAGCTCACCGACAAAGCTCATGCCGGCAAGAACGGCAGAGGTGGCGATTACAGTGAGGGAGCCCAAAACGCGGCCGCTTACTTTATCGGCGACATGGCCAATGACAAGTGAGCCGATAACGCTCACCACGGTGGAGATGGCGTTGGAGATGTTGTACTGCGCAAGCGTGATGCCCAGGTCGCTTACGATGAGCGGCTGAAACAGGCTCATGCAGTTAACGAAAATCGTGTAGCACGTGGCCATGATGACAAAGCCGGAGGCCACGACGAGCCAACCGGAGAAGAATTTATGCTGCTGGGCTATGGATTACTCCTTGTGGTCAGCGATATAGCCCAAAGCGACGGCGGCATAAGCCGCGGCGCCAAGGGGAAGCTCGGCATCGCTAAAACGTGCCTTGGGATGATGCTGAGCAAAATGCTCGTCCGTATCAGTCACGGCAGCACCCACGGTAAAGTACGCACTCGGGATCTCGCTCGAGATCAACGCGAAGTCCTCGCTCGCCATGGCGTGGAACAGCGGCAGGAAGGCGGACTTGGGCAGCACCGCGCCCACGTAGCCAAGCGACGCCTGCGTCATGCCGTCGTCGAGTACGAGCGGGGGAACATCCGAGAGTGTCTCGATAGTCGCCGGCGTACGATAGGTCGTGGCAACGCCTTTGACGACCTCCGCGATGCGGGTCTTGAGGTGCTCCATGAGCTCGACGTCGAAGCCACGCAGCGTTCCCTCGAGCACACAAGTGTCGGGGATGACATTTGCGGCCTGACCGCCGGCGAACTTGCCAACGGTAAGCGCGACCTCCTTGGCCGCCGGCACCTCGCGGGAGATGAGCTCCTGAAGCGCCAGATGCACATAGACGCCGGCCGTGATGGGGTCGATGCAGATCTCGGGGCTCGAGCCATGGCCGCCCTTGCCCTGAAGCGTGATGCGAAAACCGTACACGCCCGAGAGCGCCGGGCTGCCGTAGAGCACCAGGCCAAGCGGTGACTGGCTATTGACATGCATGGCAAAGGCGGCCTGGGGACGCGGGTTCTGCAGCAGACCGTCGGCGATGGCGGCGCGGGCACCCTCAAAGGTTTCCTCGCCCGGCTGGAACAGCAACTTAACCGTGGCGTTGGCGTCGACAAGCGCGGACTCGCGGGCCTTGAGCAGGCGAGCCGCTCCAAGCAACGCCGTCGCGTGCATATCGTGTCCACATGCGTGCATGCAGCCGTTCGTAGAGGCGAAAGGCTCGCCTGACTCTTCGGCAACGGGCAGGGCATCCATGTCGCCACGGAGCATGATGACCGTACCGGCCTGTTCGTCCGTGCAGACGCCATTGCCCTGGGCCGCGGCGGCACCGGAGCCGACAAGGCCCACAACACAGGAACCATCGACGAGCGTGGCAAATGGGATGTCCATCTCGGTCAGGCGCGCTTGAATATACGCAGAGGTCTGCGGGAGGCTATTACCCAGCTCGGGCATCTGGTGGAGATCGTGTCGCCACGCAGCGAGCTCGTCTGCAAAAGCCTGAGCTTCTGCAACGAGACCGTCACCGATAGCGGCCTGCGCCGCTGCGGTGGCCTTGGGCGCTGATTGCAGTTGAAGATCGGACAAAGCTGGTGCCATAAATGCCCTCCAGTAACTTTTTTGCAGCAAGCACTTTGATATCGTAAAGTGCAAGGTACAACTTTAAGGGCGAGGCATAAAAAATGCCGCCCCGGGAGGGCGGCGCAACAAGTTGTTTACAATTGCGGGCTCGGCTTTCGACGCAAAAAATCGAAGTGAGTCTCGCTCAAGATAATCGACAGGAAGATAAGCACGAAGCCGGCGAGCAGGCGCGAGGTGAGCGCCTCCCCCATCAGCAGCACCGAAAACAACACGCCCGAAGGCGACTCCATCGAAAGGAGCAGCGAGCCCGTCGAAGCCGGGACATGCGCCAAACCGACGTTTTGGACGAGCAGCGCCACGCATGTGCAGCCCACCGAGAGGAAAACAGCCACACCGATAAACTCCGGCGTCCATGCAGAGAGGGGCGCCTGAGTCTCGAATAGCAGCGACGTGATTAAACTCAAAACGCCATTGCCCACAAACATCCAAAACGTGATGACGTTGATGTCCATCTTGCGACCGTACTTGGCAGTCACCGCCATCTGGATGGCGAAGAAGATCGCGCCGCCCAAGGTAATAACATCGCCGGCATTGAACTCGACGCTATCGAGCGCTACCAGGCCAATACCCGCCAGGCACAACAACGCTGCACCCAGGTTATACCGGGTAAGCTTTTCACCGCTCAGGACATAGCTTGCAAACGGCACAAGGATGCAATACGTGCCGGTCAAAAAAGCGCTCTTGCCCGCCGTGGTCTGTGCCAGGCCGATCGTCTGCAAACCGTAGGCACCCCACATGAGCGCGCCCATGCCAAGCCCGACGATCAGGTTGCGGGCATTGAAATGAGCGATGATGCGCTTATGGAAAAATGCAAACATAACCAGTGATGCCGGGAGAAAGCGAACATAGACCAGCTCGAACACCGGAATGGTGTCGAGTGCGTCCTTCATAGTGGTAAAGGAGTAGCCCCAGATAATCGCCACCGAAAGCAGTAGAACTTTCCAGAACAACGGCGAGCGTGCGCCGGCACCCCGGGGAATACCACCCGCGCCCAAATCCTCACGGGCTACAGGGCTATCGGGCATGTTTTCGATTTCGTTGGCAGCGTATTGGGCCATGGAACATCCTCGCACTCAATCTGGGCGTGGTGTCCGCACGCGTATGGCTGCGTGCCGCCTCATGGTCAAATAAAAACGGGACGCGCCGGACCCCCGGCACGCCCCGCTACTGTAGCAACAACCAGCGTTGCACCGCAATCCAGCCCGCTAAAGCGCCTTGTTCCGCCGTTCTACCGAACGGCGGACCAGCCGACGCTACGCGAGCCGCATTCACGCCAATCTGACGTTCAATTTCAAGGGCGCGACCAGAAGGTCAGCGCCCTCTCATTTCACGTCACCTTGGCGCAAATGCGGCTCGCTCGCTGGCATTAGCGCTGCATCAGCGTTAACGTTGCCGCACTAAATTAGCTTTGTTGATTCCAGCTTTTCGATGATCCAGTCGTTGGCCTTGATGACCGGGCGGCGGAAGACGACGCCCAGTGCCAGCGACGGAATCAGATAGCTCGCCAGAATGCCAAGTTCAACCCAGTACTCCATATGGTAGGCGCCAGCCATGGCGGCATGCATGGCGTTGATGCCGTGAGTGAACGGCAGGAACGGATAGATCGCCTGGAACACAGGGCCGGTCATCTCGATGGGGAACGTACCGCCCGAACCGCCGACCTGCATAACCAACAGCACAACGGCGAGCGCCTTACCGATATCACCAAACGACACGGTGAGCGTGTAGACGATATTGGAGAACACGAGACTCGCGACCCAGCCGGCAAGTACAAACTGCAGCGGGTTGTCGCATTGGATGCCAAAGAACAGGATGTCACCCGCGCACACGAGTGTCGCCTGCAGCAGGGCCAGACCTCCAAAGAACAGGTAGCGGCCCAGGTAGATCTCGTGCAGGCGCACGGGGATCAGCTCGTTGATGAGCCCATCGTCAACCGAGACCTTCATCATGGCCGCCAGTACAATCGAGCCCACCCACAGCGACAGAATCGTGTAGAACGGTGCCATGGCCGAACCGTAGTTGCGGATCGGATAGACCGGCTTGCGGTCGAGCGCGACGGGGCCGGAAAGCGACACGGCGAGGCCCTCAGGGTCGTTGCCAATCATCGTCTTGATCGTGGCAAGGTCGTCCGACATCAGGGCGCCATCGAGCTCGTCCTTAAAGGCGCTGATCTTATCGGACGCTTCACCTAGCTGATCGGAAGCCTTGTTGACCAGCTTGGCGGCCTTGGAGAGGCCCTTAGCCAACGAGCCGGATGCATCGGTGAGGCCGCTCACGGCACTATCCAAGTCACCCGAGATACCGTTCAGGGAATCCAGAACGCCCGAAATGGTCTTCTTGAGCTCCTTGGCCTTAACCGAGAACGTGGAATCGTAGTCGGACTTGGCTCCCGAGATACCCGCCTTGGCATCGGCGATGGCCTGGTCGACCTCGGCACGCGAGTTGTTGACCTCCGCCATGCCGTCCGAAAGGGACTTTGCGGTCGCCGTCAGGTCCTTCGCATTGTTGCGGTACTCCACGGCAATTCTGCCCAGCGACGTCGCAGCGGACTCGAGACCGTCTTTGAGCTTGTCATCACTCACCTGGTCGGCAAGGTTACGGAGCTGATCGGTCATCGCATCGATATCGTCAGCACGCGTATTGAGCGCCGCTGCGGCTTCGTTGAGCTGAGACACCGTAAGGTCAACATGCTGATTCGCGGCATCGAATGCCTTCGCAAGCTCGGCGGACACGTTGTCGAATGAGCCCGCGCTTCCGTCAATCGCCGCGTCAACGGCATCGTTGGCGGCCTTGAGCGCTTCCTTGGAATCATTGATGCCACTCTTGGCGTGCTCCATCAGCTGCTTCGTCGACTCATCAACGGTGCCCGTCTGCTTGAGCATGCCGCCCGCCGATGTCAGTGAATCGGACGTGGAGCTCAAAATGCCCGCGAGCGACGTCGCACTCGCCTGAACGTCCTGCAGGTCCTCGACCGAATCGCCCAGCGTCGAGGACAGATTGGCGATAAAGCTGCTCACCTGGTCGGTACTCATATAGTCGAGCAGGCTGGACACGGTCTTAAGGCCGATGGTCGTGATGGTCTTGGTAAAGGTCTCGTTGACCTGACTCTGGACGGCGCTCGAACCCTTTTCAGTCACGATCTGTGCGATGGCGTTGGCCTTCTGATTCTCATAGAACTCGATATCGGCGTGCTTCACCTCGGTCGAGAAAAGCGTCATCATGTCGGCGCTAAACGTTTTAGGGATAACGACGGCAGCGTAGTACGCGCCCGACTTAACGCCCTCAATCGCCTTATCACGGTCGTTGAGGACGACCCAGTCGAAGTTCTCGTTGCCGCGCAGGGTGGCGGTTACGTTTTCGCCCACGTTGACCTCGACGGGAATCAGATCGCTCTCGTAACCCTCATCGGTGTTGACCACTGCAATCTTAAGGTTGCCGGTATTGCCGTAGGGATCCCAGCTTCCGGCGATGTTAAACCATGCATAGAGACATGGCACGATGATCAGGCCCATCACGACGACCATGCCGATCACGGAGCGAGACACGTTTTGGACGTCGCGCTTAAACAGATGCAGGATGCTCTTCATTTATGCCTCACCTCCTTTTGAGTGCTTGCCAAGCGGGGCGCCATCCTCATTCATCACAAATGTGTCGTCCCCGTTCGCGGGCACATGGTGCATATCGTGGTGAATGGACTGGTCGACAGCCTGATCCTTGGAGTTAGAACCTCGCTCGCTGGCATTCAGGCCAAACATGCGACGGGCGGCAGGGATCGCCGCTGTGTGCTCGCGCATCTCGCGGCGCAGGTCCTCGTCCGAAAGCGCCGAGATGCGCATCTGGGTGTTGAGGCTTGCACGGATGTACTCGATGTTGATGAGCCATCCGCAGATGGCAATGACCGAGATAATCCAGATAACCAGCAGAATGATCTTGCCATTGTTGTCGATATCGAGAACCGTCGACAGAACGAAGAGCAGCACCTGCACACCGACTACAGCAGCGAAACCGCCCTTGATGTAGTACGGGTAGCGATGCTCAAAGGCGACCGCATGATCGAGCACCTCGCGACGGTACGAATCCGAATCGAGCACGACGCGCATGGCCGTGCGCAGCGAATAGCGCTGACGCGGCAGGTCATTAGACTCGCAGATCATCAGACCCGTCGTGGAAAGCTGTTTATCAAAGAGCAGGTTGAGGTTGAGCAGCAGCGGACGCAGCTGCAGACCGATAAAGAGCGCCACGATCAAGAACACGCCCAGAATGCACAAGTTAAACAGGTAGTTGAACGAGTACATGCCGCCGACCGTCTCGCGCAGCAGATTGATGCCGTAGGTAAAGGGCAGCAGCGGGTGCAGCCACTGGAAGAAACCGGGCATCATCTCGATGGGATACATGCCCGACGAGCCGGGGATCTGCACGATGACGAGGATGACACCAATGGCTTTACCGATATGCTTAAAGGTGGTGGACAGCGCATAGATGATGTTGACGTAGGTGAACGAGATAGCGATGCCGCCCAGCACGAACAGCAGCGGGTTAACGCACTGTACGCCAATGACCAGATCTCCCACCGTAACGATGATGGCCTGCAACGCACCCAGGATCACCAGGAGCAACCAGCGGCCAAAGTAGCCTTGGCGCGCCGTAAAGCTGCCAACGCCCTCACGGTCGACCTCGAGCTTGTAGATGGCGATGAGCACATAGCCGCCCACCCACAGCGCCAGATTGGTGTAGAAGGGCGCGATGCCCGAGCCAAAGCTCTTGACCGGATAGATTGACTTGGACGTCAGCTCAACCGGAGATGCCATGAAATCTGCCACGTCATTGACGTCGACGTCCATGAGGTCGGCTAACTCGCCCATAGACTCAGAGGTCTGCAGCGCCGCAATGTCATTGGCGGCGGTCGCGAGCTTGTCCTGAACCTTGGCAAGGGAGGCGTCGGTTTGGGACAGCGTGGTCTTTGCCTGCTTGAGCGTGGCGTCGAGCTGCGCCAGCGTGCCGCGCGCGCTCGCTATCGTGGGGGTCATACCCGACACAATGCCGGTCAAATCGCCCGAAACGGCGGCAAAGGAGTCAAGCGCGCTCGAAGCCTTCGGAAGTGCGTTCTGACCCAGATCGGTCTGAGCCTGACCGAGGTTAGCCGTACCGGTCTGAATTGCCGCGTTGAGTGCGTTGCTCGCGTTCGAGATTGCCGTAGCGTCGTTTGCCATGGCGCTCGACTGTGCAGAAAGGCCATCCTTGATGCTCTGCAGCTTCTGGTTTTGCTCGCGAAGCGAATCGATGGTCGATACAATGCGCGCGTCAATTTCCTCGGAACCTGTCGACGTGTCATTAACGAGAATCTCCAAGTGCCCGATAACGGCCTTATTGTGATCGATCGTCGCCTGGAGAGACTCGAGCGAGTTGTCGATGCGGGTGGTCGTAGATGTGACCGTACCCGTTAGCTTGCCAATCGCAGCGTTCGCGGAGGCTGACGTCTTGGTGAGTGCAAGGCTACCTTCCGAGAGTGCCTTGGAGAGCGAGGTGATAGAGTTGCCCGCCGTGGCGCGAGCCTCGCCCAGCAGGTCGTTGCCCTGGGAGATTGCCTGCGTCAGCGACGGTGCCTGACCTTGCAAGCCGGCAAGCGCCGCATCAGCCGAGGCGATAGCGCCACTCGTCTTATCGATGGCGGCATTCATATCGCCAATCGAATCGCGCACCTCACCCAAGGTGTCGGATGCCTCGGACACCGAACTTGTCAGCGAGTCCTGAGTCTGGGTTGCCTTGTCCTTTAAATCGACACCGGCATCCTTGGCGATACTGGCAACAGTCTCGCCCACCGTGGAGACAAACTCCGAGTTGATCTGCTCCTCGATGGTGTTGGCACCGGTATCGGTGACCTTGGGCGCAATGGCGCTCTTCTTCTCATTGACGTAATAGGTGAGCTTCGGCTGATGGTAATTGCCATCGAGCATCGAGACAAGATTGTCGGAGAAGTTCTTGGGGATTACGATCGCCGCGTAGTATTCCCCGCTCTCGACGCCCTCTTTGGCATCGGCAGCCGAGTCGACGAAGGTCCAGCCCAGCTGATCGTTTTCCTTGAGCTGGTCGACCACCTTATCGCCTGCATTGAGCTCGCCCACCAAGTCATTCTGGGTGCCCTGATCGTTGTTGGCGATGGCGATTTTAATGCCCTGGGTATTTCCGTACGGATCCCAGTTGGCAACGATGTTGTACCAGGCATACAGCGAGGGAATGACGCACACGCCCAAGGTAACCACCAGGGCGACGGGGTTCATAAGCAGTCGCTTAATGTCGCGCTTAAATATCGCAAAGGAGACCTTTGCGTTGGATAGTTTGCTGCCGAGACTCACGCTTGGACCATCCATCCTGTCGTTGAATCAAATCGTACTATCAAAAACCATTGTACGTAGGCGCTTTAGCGTCTCGAAGCACAATGGTATTGAGTTTTGCGGGTAGCAATATACTACGAAGATGAGTTAGTGTACAGTTGTACAGTATCTTTAATATCAGCAGGTCACAAAACCACAGCCCGCACAAATTAGCAGTCCGGATAAATAGTCATTGGGGACGTTCTTAAACGGACTAGTCAAACAAGAACGTCCCCGATGACTACTTAGGGCCACGAAAGCGTCGCAGGTTGAGCATAAGCCAGCGAAAACGCCCCTAAGCGAGCAAGGTGACGTGAAAGAGGAGGGAAGCGTACTTTGGTACGCGACCGACGATTGAACGTCAGATTGCCGCTTAGGGGCGTTTGCAGCGTCGACCGGTCTGCCGTTCGTTAGAACGGCAGAACCAATAGGTTCGTTAGAACGGCGGAACGAAGGGCAGCGTCGAGTAGTTACGCGGTTCGTAGAACCGCGTAACTACCAAACTACATAAGTTCGCAAACAGCCGCCGCGAAGGCAACGGGGTCCTCGGGGAGGATACCCTCGACCAGCAGGGCCTGATCGTAGAGCAGGCCGGAGTACTGCTTGATCTTGTCGGCGTCACCTGCCTTCTGGGCAGCGACAAGCTTGTCAAAGACCGGGTGCTTGGCGTTGAGCTCGAGCACGCGCTGGCTCTTGGGCATGCCGTCGGGCGCACCCTCGGGTCCCTTCTGGAGCACCTTCTCCATCTCAAGCGAAAGCGGGCCCTCGGTGGTGATGCAAGCGGGGGCATCGGTCAGGCGCGCGGAGACGGCAACTTTCTCGACCTTGTCACCGAGCGCCTCCTTCATAGCGCTAAAGAGGTCCTCGTTTTCCTTGGTAGCGTCCTCGGCCTCCTTCTTCTCATCCTCGGTTGCCAGGTCAAGATCGCCGGTAGCGACGTTCTTGAGCTCCAGATGACGATCCTCGACCTCGGGCTCGGCACCGTCGGCAACGGCCTTCTCGGCAGCCTCGCGAGCAGCATCGTCCTCATAGATCTTGGGCATATCGGCAGCAACGTACTCACGCATGGCCTGGAACGTGAACTCGTCCACATCCTGCGTCAGCAGCAACACGTCGTAGCCGCGATCGAGCACGCCCTTTACCACGGGCATCTTGGCCAAGCGCTCGCGCGAGTCGCCGGCGGCGTAGTAGATGGCCTTCTGATCCTCGGGCATGCCCTTGGCATACTCGGCCAGGGTAATCATCTTCTGTTCTCTGGCAGACCAGAACAGCAACAGGTCGGCGAGCTCATCGGCCTTCATACCATAGCTCGAGTAGATGCCGTACTTAAGACCGCGGCCAAAGTTTTCGAAGAACTTCTCGTAGGCCTCGCGGTCGTTGTCGCGCATATCCTCAAGGTCGGCGGTAATCTTCTTCTCCACGCGCTTGGCGATGGCCTTGAGCTGACGGTTCTGCTGCAGCGTCTCACGCGAGATGTTGAGCGACACGTCGGCGGAATCCACGACGCCACGGACAAAGTTGTAGTAGTCGGGCAGCAGGTCGTCGCACTTCTCCATAATCAGCACGTTGGAGCTGTAGAGCGCCAGGTCCTTCTCATAGTCCTTGCTGTACAGATCGAACGGGGCACGGCCCGGCACAAACAGCAGGGCGTCGTACTCGAGCGTACCCTCGGCATGGAAGCTGATGGTGCGCGCCGGATCGTCAAAATCGTGGAACGTGGACTTGTAGAACTCGTCGTAGTCCTTCTGCTCAACGTCGGAGCTGCGCTTTTTCCAGATCGGCGTCATGGAGTTGACGGTCTCGAGCTCCTGGTAGTCCTCGTACTCGGGCGTGTAGTCATCGCCAGCATCCTCGGGCTTGGGCTTCTGGCGGCTCTTGGACACCATCATCTGGATCGGGTAACGCACATAGTTGCTGTACTGCTGAATCAGGCTCTTGAGGCCCCACTCGGTCAGGAAGCGATCGTAGGTCTCGGCCTCGCCGTCGGCATCGAGCTTCTCGTTCTCGCGCAGCGTCAGGATAACATCGGTACCGTGCTCGGCGCGCTCGCCATCTTCGATGGTGTAACCCTCAAGACCATCAGACTCCCACACGTGAGCGGTATCCTCGCCATAGGCGCGGCTGACAACCTTTACGTGGCTGGCAACCATAAAGGCAGAGTAGAAGCCCACGCCAAACTGGCCGATGATGTCGACATCGGAGCCCTGTTGCTCGGCGTTCTCAGTCTTAAACTCCTCGGAGCCGGAATGGGCGATGGTGCCCAGATTGCGCTCGAGCTCCTCGGCGGTCATGCCGATACCGTTATCCGAAATGGTGATGGTACGGGCATCTTTATCAAAGGAAACACGAATAGCCAGGTCGCCCTGGTCGAGCTTGACGCTCGGGTCCTGCAGGCTCTTAAAGTTGAGCTTGTCGACGGCATCGCTCGCGTTGGAGATAAGCTCGCGCAGGAAGATTTCCTTATTGGTGTAGATGGAGTTGATCATGAGGTCGAGCAGTTTTTTGCTCTCGGTCTTAAATTGACGCATGTGCAGTCCTTTCGCGCTACCCCCGTCCGCAAAAACGGCCCGGTTGCCCGAGCCGCATTGCAGACCTGCTATGTTCAGACTTAGATTTTATAACCCATTAGCGCGCATATATACATACGGAATCGAAAAACTGTATGTCCAAACGCTCTGATGCGCCAATTGCCAAGGAGTGTCCCCGACTGCCGGCAGGAAAGGAACGTCCCTATCTGCCATCTACGCGCTTGGCCATCCAAGCATGGGGCTGGCCCTCGTCTTCGTAGTCCACCGGGGCAATCTGCGTGTAACCCGCCTTGGCATAGAGCGGCAGCACGTATTCCTGCGCATGCAGCTTAATGAGCTTGGCGCCGGCATCACGCGCGCACGTATCACTGGCCTCGACAATCTTGCTCGCCAAACCGCGACGGCGCATGCTCGGCAGCACGGCCACGCGCCCCATAATGTAGGTCTCCCCCGCCGCGACGCCTTCGTCCAAGTCGCACGCCGGCGACACCGGAGCCTCTGCGTCAGCCGCGCGCTCAAGCTCTTCGGGAAACACGCGCGAGCAACCGGCAAGCTCACCGTCTACATAGAGCGTCACATGAATGCAGTTCGGATCCTCGTCGATAGCGTCAAACTCATTCTCGTAGCCCTGCTCGTCCATAAAAACGACGCGGCGCACCAACGCCGCGTCATCAAAGCATCCCGTCTTAAGTTGGATATCCATGGCTGCCCTTTCATTCAATGCGAACGTTAGGGACAGATTTTAGCGAAAGTGAGCTCCGCGCACGCTAAACTTCGCGCGAGCCTTCGCCAGGCAGTCGTAATGACCCACGTTATGGGCATCGCTCGCGATGAAGCTGTACAGGTTCTGATCGAACAGGCGCTGTGCCGGCTTTTTCTCGCGACCAAAGCGACCGCCGGCAATAAAGTCCGCCGAAGCCTGCAGCTTGCAGCCCATATCGACCAGGCGCTCCGCCACGCTTACATCCTTTTGAACCGCACGATAGCGCTCAGGATGAGCGATGATCACCTGGTAGCCACGGCACTGCAAATCGTAAATCGTGTTCTCGTACTCTCTAAACGCATACGCATCGGCATGCGTCGAAAGCTCGAGCAGAAACTCGTTGGTCCCATCGAAATGCAAGTGATCCGCGGCATCGATACCAAGCTCAACGAGCTTTCGATGGTTGACCTCGAAGCCCATCTGGAGCGGAAAACCGTCAGCGTTATCGCGCAGCAGCTCAAAGGCATCCCACATCTTGTCGTAATCAAAATACGGATCACGGCAGTGAGGAGTGCAAACGATTCTGGTTACACCGGCCCGCTTGGCAGCCTCGAGCATCGCCAAGCTCTCTTCGAGATCGGCGGCGCCGTCGTCTACACCCGGCAAGATATGGCAATGAATGTCACGCATAGGTCAGCCTTAATCAACTAAACGTTTGCTCGGTTGGTGAAGATGCCCTTTTTGGAAGTGCCCTGATCGTCGGAGCCCTTCTTAACCTTCTTACCGTCCTTGGTGTAGTAAGAATAGTAGTACTCGCTGGTCTCGGTCTCACAGTAATTCATGACGGTACCGATGAGCTTGACCTTCTCGGACTTCTTAAGCTGGGCGATAGCGTTGAGCGCCTCTTCGCGCTTGGTAAAGTCCTCGCGCACCACGAACAGCGCGCCGTCGGTCAAGCTGGCAATCTCGGCAGCATCGATGAAGGTGCCGACCGGAGGAGCATCGAAGATGACGTACTGGAACTTGGCGGACAGTGCCTTTACCAGCTTGGCAAAGCGATGGGAGACGATGATGTCGGCAGGATTGGGAATGTGCGGCTCGGCATCGAGGAAGTAGAAGTTCTTCTGACCCGTCTCGACAATTGCCTGGTCAATGGAGATCTGCTCGGAAAGGACCGCATAGAGTCCGCCGCGCGAACGAACGCCGAGCATATCGGAAAGGGACCTGCGGCGCATATCGGCCTCGACCAGGAGCACGGACTTGCCGCTCGTGGCGATTGCCTGAGCAAGGTTAATGGAAACCGTAGACTTGCCCTCGTTGGGAATCGAGGAGGTAACGGTGATGGTGCGAATGGGGTCGTCCACGCTCGCAAAGCGGATGTTGGCCAGAAGGGTCTTGGCGGCATTCTGTACAACGAGCTTATCGGTGTTCTTTGCCTTAGCCATGCCTATTTACCACCTTTCATAGCCGGAATTCGGCCAACAACGGGAATACCCAGGAGCTCTTCTGCCTCTTCGGCACCGCGGATGCGGGTATTGAGCATGTCTGCCAAAACGACATAGGCAACTGCGATAAAGATACCGGCGAGGAACGCGACGGCAATATACAGCGTGCGCTTGGGGCCGCTGGGGGCTTCGGGGGTCTTAGCCTCGTCGATAACGTTGATGCTCTGGGCAGCGCCGACGTTCTGAGCGACCGTACTCACCGAGCTGGCAATGGCCTTTGCGACCTCAGCCGTCTCCTTGGCATTGGTGCCGGTAACCGAAAGCGTAATGACACGCGTGGTGGTCTCGGAGGAAACAGACACCTTGTAGTCATCCAGATCGGTGAGGCCCAGTTCTTTGGCGGCGCCGCTCTTAACGCTATCGCTATCCAGCAGCGTGGCGATATCATTGGAAAGCATCTGGCTCGCCGAAAGATCGTTGTAGCTCATCTGACCGCTATCGTCGGTCTTGGCGAGAATGTACATGCTCGTCGTCGCGGTATAGGTGTTGTCCATCGCAACGAAGGACACGATGCCCATGGCGATCGCGCAGACCACCGGAAGGGTGATGACCAGCTTGAGGTGCTTCTTCAGCAGCTGGAACAGTTCGAGAAGGGTCATGCAGCTTGCCTTTCATTTCCCCAGTTCGGATTGACAAAACTGTCCGTATGTTATCGCATCTTTTTACCGAGACCAAACTCTATACATAAGAAACAGGCTCTTCTGTAAAAATGTCGGAAGCAATCGTAAAATTGCACAACAACGCCGCACCCGAAAGTCAAATGCGGCGTCTACATCAATATCTATGTTGTATCGCTATGCGAATGGCTCGTCCTGCTGTATGGGAAACGTCACCGTAATGGTGGTTCCCACGCCCAACTCGCTCGACAGATCGAGCGTGGCGTGATGATACAGGGCCGCATGCTTGACAATGGCAAGCCCCAGGCCGGTTCCGCCGCGTGCCTTGGACCTACTCTTGTCCACGCGATAGAACCGCTCAAATACCTTGCCCTGTTCTTCAGGCGCGATACCGATTCCCGTGTCGGCGACAGCGAGGAATGGATGGCCTTCGTCGTTGGTGCCGCACTGCAGCGTAACCGTACCGCCGGGCCGATTGTAGCGGATGGCGTTGCTTGCCAGATTATAGATGAGCTCGTCGACCAAGCGCGACACGCCTTCGATGACCACAGGCTTGGTCTCATGACTTATCGTCACATTCGCTTGACGGGCGACCTGTTCAAGACGCTGCTCAACCGCGTAGATCGCACGCGAGAGCTCAATAGGCTCCGTGGACCCAATGGGCACTGCCTCGCCTTCAGTTGCACGTTCGGCCTCGTCCAAGTTAGACAGCGTAAGGATGTCGTTGACAAGCGCTGCCAAGCGGCCCGCCTCACGATAGATGCGACCGCCAAAGTTGCGCAGGTCGTCCTCGCCCTCGACCATGCCATTTGCGATGAGCTCGGCATAGCCCGAAATCGCCGTAAGCGGCGTCTTGAGCTCATGGGTGATATTCGCCGTGAACTCGCGGCGCATACGGTCGTTGTCCGCTAGCACCGCCATTTGGCGCTTGAGTTCCTGGCGCTGCGACTCGATGCGCTCAAGCATGGGGACCATCTCGGCATAGGCGTGCTCATAGCTACGGCGTGGGTGATCCAAATCCACCTCTTGCAACGGCGCGATGATGGCACGGGACTCACGGCGCGCCATAAAAAACGAGAGTACTGCACCCGCTGCTGCGATAAGCAGCATCGGCGCCAGCATCGACAGCAAAATCGCCGCAACGCCAGGCTGGGCCTGCGCCAAGCGAACGACCTGGCCGTTATCAAGGGTGACGGCGCGATACAGCATAATCTCGTCGAGTGTAGAGCTTGCGCGCTCCGCGGAACCCGAACCACTCTCAAAGGCCTCGATGACCTCGGGGCGATCGCCATGGTTGGGCAGTGTGGAAGGCGACGCCTCGTTGTCGTAGGCAACAGATCCGTCCTTATTGATCAGCGTGATACGAAGATCCTCGCGATCGAGGCTTCGCAAGAACGGAATGGGCTCCTGCTGCTCGTCGAGGGCGGCAGCAATGAGCTCGGTTTCCTGCGCCAGATTGGCACTCGTGGCATCCGCCAAAGTGTTTTGCACAAAGAACGCACCCAGCACCGTAAACGCCACGATAACCGCCATGGCGCAGACAAAGATCGTCACAAAAACGCGGTGCGACAGCGTATGTTTTCCCTGGGGGGCGAAGACCACGGGTTACTCCTCCGATGCGGTGGCCGCGGTGTCGTCGCCTTCGGCACCATCACCGGCAGAAGGCTCGGCCAGGCGATAACCCACGCCGCGCACGGTCTCGATGGCGCTGGCATGCTCGCCCAGTTTTTGGCGAAGCGTCTGCACGTGCACGTCAACGGTGCGCGAACCGCCGTCGAAGTCCCAGCCCCACACGCTCTGCAGCAACGACTCGCGGGTAAAGACCACGCCGGGCTTGCGCATGAGGTACTCGAGCAGGTCGAACTCGCGCAGGGTGAGCTTAAGCGGCTCGCCGGCAACGGTCACCTCGCGATGGCTAGGCGAAAGCACGATGTCGCCCACGCTGAGCACATCGCTCGCCTGCTTGACCATGCCGCCGCGACGCAGCAGTGCGCGGCAGCGGCTCGCAAGCTCCATGAGCGAAAACGGCTTAGTCAGGTAATCGTCGGCACCGCCATCGAGCGCCATCACCTTGTCGAGTTCGGTGTCCTTGGCGGTAAGCATCATGATGGGCACCGTCGCCGTCAGGCGATCGGCACGCAGGCGACGCATAATCGCCAAGCCATCGGTGTCGGGCAGCATGATATCGAGCAGCACAGCATCGGGCACCCGTCGCGCCACGGCAGCTTTAAACTCGCCATCACACGAAAAGCCCTCGGCCTCGATTCCCTGCTTGCGCAGCGCGTAGACTGTCAAATCCCTGATGTTGTCATCGTCCTCGACGTAATAGATCATGTTGAACCCCTTTGCGGCCGATATGACCGCATCTTAACCCTAAAGGCACCTGTAAAAGACAGCGTCAGCCAAAACGCCCCGTCAAATAATCCGCGGTGCGCGGATCGGACGGATTCTTGAAGAGTTGCGCGGTGGGCGCGTGCTCCACCAGCTCACCCAGCAAAAAGAACGCAACCGAATCGGAAATACGCGCGGCCTGCTGCATGTTGTGCGTCACGACCACCAGCGTGCAGGTCTCCTTGAGCTCGCAGGCCAGCTGCTCCACCACCAACGTCGACACAGGGTCGAGTGCCGAGGTCGGCTCGTCCATCAGCAGAATGTCGGGCTGCACGGCAAGTGCGCGGGCGATGCACAGGCGCTGCTGCTGTCCACCCGAAAGACCCAGGCCCGACTCTTTGAGCTTGTCCTTGACCTCGTCCCACAGGGCAGCGCGACGCAGGGAGTCCTCGACCAGCTCATCGAGCACGGCGCGGTCGCGCACACCCATACCGCGAGGACCGTAGGCGACGTTGTCGTAGATGCTCATGGGAAATGGGTTGGGGCGTTGGAACACCATGCCCACGCGCTGGCGCAAACGGCAGATGTCGCAATCGCCCAGGATATCTTGACCATCGAGCGCAATCTTGCCCTCGATGCGGCAATCCTTGATGCCGTCGTTCATGCGGTTAAAGCAGCGCAGCAACGTGGACTTTCCACAGCCCGAAGGCCCGATGAACGAGGTGATCTGCTTGTCGCGGATCTTGATATTCACGTCCTTGAGCGCATGGTGGTCGCCATAGAACAGGTCGAGGCCCTCGACGTCGATGCGCGTCGGCGAGGCGGCAAGATCCTCTGCCGTGGGGCGAGTCGCATCCCCAACCTCGCGCTCATGCGCGGCCTCGGCCTGCGCTTCCATGAGTTCTTCAAGCTCCGTGGGCTCCACAGCCGCAGCAGCCGTCATACCGCACACCTCCATATCGATATCAATTCAGCAGTATCGATAGTAGGAATCGCGGCTCATACGCACGTGAGCACATTGTCAAGTGTTTGTAAGGGCACGCTAGCTATGCGGCGGGCAGCTCGATGGTGAATATCGTGTGCTCGGGCGTCGATTCACATGCAACGGTACCGCCGTGTGCCGCGATGATCTCCTTGGCAATAGCAAGGCCCAAACCGGCACCACCGCGATTGGTCGCACGCGCCGCATCCAGGCGATAGAACTTCTCAAAGATCACCTTGAGCTTAGCCGCAGGGATAGGATCGCCCTGATTGATAAAGCGCACGCGCACGCCGCCATCGTCTTGGCGCCTGGCCTCAATCGTGATAGTCGAGCCCTCATAGCTATAGGCGACGGCGTTTTTCATGATGTTGTTAAACACGCGAGCCATCTTATCGCCATCCACGAGCACCGTCAGGTCCTCGCGAATATCAACCTGGGCTTCCTTATGTTGCTCGTTGAGGATGGGATAGAACTCGTCAGCCACCTGAGCCAGCAGCAACCCCAGATCAACATAGCCGCGCGTGAGCACGATATCGTGGAAGTCAAAGCGCGTGATATCGAAGAACTCTTCGATGAGTGCATCGAGCCGGTGCGCCTTGTCGAGCGCCACGCCCGTAAAGTGCGCACGCTGCTCAACCGGCAGCTCAGGAGCCTCTTGCAGCAGCGAAAGATAGCCCACCACACTGGCAAGCGGGGTGCGTAGGTCATGTGCCAAGTACGTGACCAGATCGTCCTTGCGATGAGACTCGTCACGCAAGGCCTGCTGCACCTTGCGCTCGCGATCGCGCACACGGTTGAGTGCGCCCTCGACCTCCAGGAAGTCGCCGTCGATGTTGTCCCAGGTGTCGGGGTGATCGATCAGGCGATCTTGAATACGAGCGGCCAGCACACAATCGGCATGCTGCTCGCCCTGCTCATAGCCCTGGTAGTACAGGGCGCGGCCGCAAAAGAACAGCACGCACACGGCAAGCGCCAGCACAAAGCCAAGCATGTTGAATACAAAGCCGGCATCGAACAGCACCGGCCCTTCGATGCCGCCGAGTGCCATGGCGCCAATCGCCAACGTCATGGCCCACGCGGCACCGCCAATCACCACGCAGCGGCGTACGATTTCAAATCGATCGATCAGCAAAAAGCCGACAAGCAGCACCGCCAAGATTCCAGCGATGTTATCGATGCCAATCAGCAGCAGGCTCAGCAAAAAGAGCAGCACCGTTGCAAGCGCGCGGTTGTCGACGACCGACCTCACGTATTCAAAGAGTCGATCGGGCACCTCGAATGCCTGCCTATCGTCTTTTGTCATATCCACTTCCCCACCATCAAAGGCGTTATTCGATTATGTAGCCGACGCCCCAGACGTTTTTGATAAAGCGCGGCTTTTGAGCGTCGTCACCGATCTTTTCGCGCAGGTGGCGAATGTGCACCATCACCGTATTGTTGGAGCCGGGCATAAAATCCTCGTTCCACACCGCGCGGAACAGATCCTCCACGGCCACCACACTGCCGCGATGCTCGACCAGATACAGCAAGATGGAATACTCGATGGGCGTGAGGCGCACCGGCGCACCGTCCACCATTACGGAACGAGCATCGCGGTTGATCCCCAGGCCGTCGAGCTGGATGATCGGCGACTCGGCCACCTGCGCGCGGCTACCGTAGCTGGTGTAGCGGCGAAGCTGAGCATGCACGCGCGCGATGAGCTCAAGCGGACGGAACGGCTTAACCACGTAATCGTCCGCGCCAAGCGAAAGGCCCTCGATCTTGTCTTGCTGGGCATCGCGCGCCGTCAGCATGATCACGGGATAGGTATGGCTGGAACGGATCGTACGCAGCAACTCAAGCCCATCGATATCGGGCAGCATGACATCCAGCAGCGCCAGATCGAACTCCTGCTCCAAGATTGCCTTGGCAGCGTCGGCCCCGCTATAGGCGACCTGTACATCAAAGCCTTCTTTTGTAAGGTAGATACCAACCAAGTCGGCGATGGCCTTTTCGTCATCAACTACCAAAATGCGCTCGTTCATGCGTGCTCCTCTCGCGCTCCATTATGCCCGAGGGGGCGCATGCCACACACAACAAGCGTGGGTGATTAAGTCGGCCTTAAGCACCCTTGTGCCCGTTCGGGCGCGGATGTGGGCCACGCACGCACGCGATGATCGCCGACACCGGCAAACGATATACTCTAGTTCCAGAAGAGACCATCCCGTCGAAAGCGAAATCTGTGAAGTCCCTCACCTCTTTTGCAAAGCGCTCAGCCCAGCTTGCCGCCGGCTTTGTCTGCGCTATCGCCCTTGCCGCTGGCGTGCCCACCGTCGCCGGCGCCCAAGTGCTCACGACCGACAATGTCTGCGGCAAAACCGCCGATGCGCGCGGCATCACGGCCGATAATCTGCCCGATATCGATGCGACCAATGCGCTCGTCATGGGCAAAGACGGCACCGTCTACTACGGGCGCGGCGCCGATGAGCAGGTCAAAATCGCCTCGATCACCAAGGTCATGACCGCAATCCTAACCGTCGAGAATTGCAAGATGGACGAGAAGGTCACGGTGAGCAACGCCGCAGCCACCGTGGGTAATTCGACCGCCGGCTTGCTCGAAGGTGACGAGCTTACCGTGGAGCAGGCACTGCGCGGCCTGATGATTCCCTCGGGCAACGACGCCGCCGTCGTGCTCGCCGAATATGTGGGCAAGAAGATCGACCCTAAGACCAAAGACGCCGAGGCAACCTTTGTGAAGGCCATGAACGAGCGCGCTAAGAAGCTCGGCTGCACCGGTACGCTTTTTGAAAACCCGCATGGTCTGGACTTTGATGAGTGGGCTGGCGATATGCACTCAACCGCACACGACGTAGCGCTGATGATGCAGGAGGCCATGAAAAACGACACGATCCGCGAGGTCGTAGCGAGCGAGGATTCCTGGATCGAGGTCACGGGCGCCGACGGCACCGACCATTCGCATTCCATGGACACGCATAACTATTTGCTGGGCCAAGATGGCAACATCGGTGGCAAGACCGGCACCACCGACGACGCGGGCTATTGCTTTACGAGCGCCTACAACCGCGACGGCGACGAGATCTACACCGTCGTTTTGAACTCCACCACCACCGACCAGCGCTTTACCGATACCGCAACCCTTGCCAATTGGTACTACGGTCACAAGGTGACGGTCGCAATCGCCAACACACAGGAAAAGACCGCCAACGGCAACCCGCTTATGGCGCGCATTGGTCAAACCGACTGGACGGATAAGACGATCGACGCCACACTCGCCGATCCCACGGCGCAAGCGACCGTGTTTTCCCTTGCCGGCGAGGTGACCGAAAAGGTTAGCTACGACGATCTTTCGGGCACGGTGCATGTGGGCGACAAGGTGGGCAGCGTCACGCTCAAGCAGGACGGCACCAAGATCGCCGTCATGGACCTAGTTGCCGACGAGGAAGGCGCAGGGCCGAATCCCATTGAATGGCTACTCGTGAAGCTCGATCGCTTGGGCCGTCGCATCGACAACCGCCCACTCACGGCAGAAAGCGAGACCGTCGCCAAGGCGCCCGAGGTGTAGGGCGCAAGAATAATAAGTCCACTGAAAGGAGGCGTCCGAAAGGATGCCTCCTTTTTTGAGGTTCGAATCCCCAGCCGCCATTCTTGATAATAAAAAGGGCCCCAAATGGGACCCTTCTTCAAGTTCATACTGGCGGAGAGCTGGGGATGTCCGGGCATGCTGCGCATGCCCTCCGGCTTCAAAGCCTGGCGGCTTTTCGCCCACGGGCTACAAACGCTTTCGCGTTTGCTTAACGCCCGTGCCCTCTCGGGTTCGAATCCCCAGCCTCCTTTCTCCGCACAAAAAAGGGCCCCAAATGGGACCCTTCTTTCAAGTCATACTGGCGGAGAGCTGGGGATTCGAACCCCAGATGCCCTTTTGGGGCATACTCGCTTAGCAGGCGAGCACCTTCGGCCTCTCGGTCAGCTCTCCGTAACAGCCGTTCTATAGTAACCAAACAGCCAAGGATGAGCAAGAGGAAATTTTCTAATTGCCTAGCAGCCTTTCCTTCTTGAAAGCTTCGCCTACCCCAGCGAGCGGTTGAGGGAGCCGAGCTCGTCATTGCCCATGGTGCGCCACATTTGGAAGATACAACCGCGCGCCAGGAAAAAGAAACCGTTGTCGACCAGTTGCACAGCGGCATCTGCCAGCTGATTCGCCACGGCGGACACTGGCGGCAGCTCTAGTCCAGCCTTGTGGATGGTCTCGACCGCTTCCTCGAACGTCGGAGGCTCGCTGACGCCCATCTCGTTCATAAGGCCCTGCATTTCTTCCAGCGCGCTGCTGCCCGACTCCTCGCCGCGCGGCACCAGACGGTAACAAGCCAGCGCCAGGTCGAGCTGATCGCAAT